>QNUZ01000140.1 GCA_004347865.1 Archaeoglobi archaeon
GGGTTTTCTGGGCACCCATTTTTATAATCCGCTGAAATGCGGAAAGGGCCATTCAGAATTGCAAATTTTCATGTGGAACTGCAAAAATTGCTGGAAAAAAGCTGCTAATTTCAGACCTCGCTTACGAGAATCGTTCCCAGAACTATCAGAACTATCCCGAGCATCACCCTCGCGGAGATCGTCTCTGAAAGCAGGAGAAAGGAGAGAATCGCGGTGAACATGGGATAAATAGCTGTTATCGGCACCGCCTTGCTTGCACCAATGTTTTTTAGGGCCTCAAAATAGAATATCATTCCGAGAGCACCGCTTATCGCCCCTGAAATCAAAAGAAGCAAAATTCCAACTGAAAGCCTGAACTCCGTCTGTTCTAGAATTATAGAGATCGCAAGAATTGCCAGGAACCCGCCCAGTGCCCTAATCATTATCGCAGGATAGACTGGGACTTCTTGCAGAGCGTATTTGTCGAATATTGGCGAAACGCCCCAGAGAATCGCTGAAATCAAAGCGAGTATTTCACCCTTCATACTACCACAAAAATTCTCTGAAACTAAATTTCCTTCCTCCTACTCATTCGTACGCTTTTTTCCCATAAACTCTCTCATAAGCCCTGCAGTACGGGCAAACTTTACTGTCAACGTATTTCACAAAGATTCTTGCCAGCTTGTTCCCCTTCCTTGCGCGGGTGCAGACAGGACATTTTTCTCTGCAAAAATTTGCTTTTTTGATCAGCTTATCCTCAGTCCCTCCCATATGCCCTTTGACCAGAGAAAACAGAAATACTTATCGCTCCTAGCCAGAAACCGACTCAGTAAAGGGACAGCTCCAACCCGAATTTCTCCGCAAAATCGTAGCCATCGTACCACTTCTGCCCGGAATCCAAGCGGAGGATTGCGAAATTTGCCTGGCCATACGGGTTTGCGCAGGAGCCAACTGTTATTACCATTCCGTTCTGTTCAACCCTGAGAACCTTGTGAGGCTCATGGGCTCTCACCACAAGCCTTACCCCAAGCTTTTCGAAGAGATTTCTAGTCGCCTTTTTGCCGAAGAAGAACATAACTCCCCTCCTGAAATTTTCCCCGCACTCCTCCCTTTCCCAAGGATCGTTCCAGAGTATCTCCAATGCCAGATCCTCAGAAGGATTGCTTATGCCACTCAGATCGCTCCTGCACGGAACACCCCCGTGGGCTAGCCAGATCTCCCCGTTTAAGATCGCAGAATAGGGCATTCTTCCCCAGAGATCGACCAAGGAGCGGTAGATCTCCTCACCATCCTCATAGGAGCTCAGCTGCCACGGTAGTTCGTGGGGATAAACGTCTTCGGTTTCATGATTTCCCCTCAGAAGGACCGCCTCATCTTCTAAGAACATCTTCAGAATCCTCTCGTAAACCTCCAACGGTTCATCACCCCTGTCGGCGTAATCTCCAAGAAATATGGCCTTTCCGTAAATTTTCTCCTCTAAAAGCTCGAATGCCTCAATGTCTGCATGAACGTCGCCAACGATTGTGCATTTATCCTCGTTCAGTTCCAGCATTTTCCCCTTCATCAGCTTCTTCGCCTCATCGATCATCTCAAGTATGTCCATGAGAATAGTCTAAATATCAATCCTTAAATACCTTTTATGGAACTAAAGAGAGATGAAGCATCTGATCTCAATCGATGATCTCAGCAAAGATGAGATAATTGGAATTCTGGATAAAGCCGAGGATTTTGAGGATGTTGCGCTTGGCTTGAGAAGCTGCAAAATCCTCGAAGGAAAGATTCTGGCTAACCTCTTTTTCGAACCCTCAACTAGGACAAGAATCAGCTTTGAGACTGCAATGAAGAGACTGGGCGGAGAGGTCGTGAACGTTTCTGCACAGGAAGCGAGCAGCATGGCCAAGGGAGAAACACTGGCAGATACAGTGAGGGTTATCTCCAACTACTGCGACGCTATAGTAATCCGCCACTTTTTAGAGGGTGCTGCGAGGTTTGCCGCAGAGAATTCCTCGGTGCCTGTGATTAATGCCGGAGATGGAGCCGGACAGCATCCTACGCAAACCCTTCTGGACCTTTACACCATACGTAAGGAATGCAGAAGACTTGAAGGGCTGACAATAGCCCTGGTTGGCGATCTGAAGTACTCCAGAACGATTCATTCCCTCATAAAAGCACTAAAACTCTTCAAAAACAAAATCTATCTCGTAAGTCCCGAGATTCTGGCCTTGCCTGAGGAGTTTCTTGAAGAACTCGATGGAAATGCCGAAAAGGCAAAACTCGAGGATATCATAGAATCGGTGGATGTCCTCTATGTGACGAGAATACAGAAGGAGAGGTTTCTGGATGAAGAGGAGTACAGAAGAGTTGCGGGCAGCTACAGGATAACTCCCGAGATAGTCAGCAGAATGAAGGACGGTGCGATAATCCTCCATCCTCTTCCAAGGGTTGACGAGATCGACGTAAGGGTGGACTCAATGAGGCAGGCGAGGTACTTCAAGCAGGCTTTCTACGGGGTTCCCGTCAGGATGGCCATCCTTTCAGAGGTGATGCTGTGAAGGAACTCGTGATAAGCAAGATCAGGGAAGGAACCGTAATAGACCACATTCCCGCGGGAAGGGCAATTTTGGTGCTGAAAATACTTGGAATAAATGAAAAAACAAAAGAAACGGTTTCGATGGCCCTAAACGTTACGAGCAAAAAGATGGGAAAGAAGGACATCGTGAAGGTTGAGGGTCTCTTCATTAAGGAGGAGGAGCTGAACAAAATCGCCCTCATCGCCCCGAATGCGACTATAAACCTGATAAAGGACTACGAAATTGAGAAGAAGTTCAAGGTAAAGCTTCCAGAAGTTGTCAGGGGGATACTGCGATGTCCAAACAGGATGTGCATTTCGAACAGCAGGGAACCCATATCTTCGATCTTCTACGTCAGGGCAGAAGGGGACGAGGTTTTTGCAAAATGCCACTACTGTGGAAGAAAAATCAAAGATCTTTCCCAATATCTCCTGTAGCATGAAACTCGTCATCTGCTCCAGAAAGGACCCGGCATCTTTAAACATAGCGTCTCACCTTTTGACAATGGGTTCTTTCGAAAAGAGGAGTCTTGGAGATTACACCTTCCACGTTGAAAAGGATTTTGCAATTGTAGAGATTGATGAAAGGCTGATATATGCTGACAGGATCGACGAAAGGCTTTCAAAATTTTTCGAGTTTGACGAGATTTTGTTCGCATCGAGGCACAGCAGCAAGGACGGAAGGAAAATCTTCACGGCGCACGTTTCTGGAAACGTCGGTGAGAGCACCTACGGCGGCCTGCCAAAAAGCCTGGCAAAGCCATCTCCGATTACGATGAAGAACTTCGTTCTGGCATTGAAAAAGAGAATGAACAGAATTCCCGACTTCGAGTTCACCCTTGAAGCCACACATCACGGCCCCTCGGAGATCTCAAAACCCTCGGCTTTTTACGAGATCGGTTCAAGCGAGGAGGAGTGGGAGAACGGAGAAGCGGGAGAAATAGTTGCGGAGGCCATCTTTGAGGCAATAAGAGATCCCAGGAGGGAATGGAAGATCGCGGTAGGCGTGGGAGGCACACATTACGTTCCTAGGCAGACCGAGATAATCCTCGAGACTCCCTTCACATTCGGACACAACTTCGCAAAATACACCTTCGAAAATCTGGATATCGAAATACTCAAAAAAGCCATCGAGCTGAGCGAAGCGGAATTCCTGATATACGACGACAAGTCAACCAATGCAAGGGTTAAAAGCCTTTTCGAAAAACTTTCAGGGATAAAGATTCTGAAGGCAAAGGATGCAAAAAAATTAAGGCTTGACTAAGATCTTCCCGTCTGCCTGGGCAGCAGAGACACCAGCCAGCCTATATACTCCGCTATAGATCTTGTCTGAATCCAGATCTTCCCCTTTCCGGCGAATTCAGCAACCAGACCTTCTCCGCTGAGCAGCATTGCCTTAAGCCCTCCAGCCTTTCTGATTTTGAAGTCCAGAGTTTCTTCGAAGGCAACTATATGCCCTGTATCAACAGAAAGGGTGCCGTCGACGTTTATCTCCTCTATTCCTCCGAAGGAGGATAGAAAGAGATCTCCGTTACCCTCCAACCTGAGGAGAAAAAGCCCCTCACCTGCAAAGAACGTCTTTGCTCCTCCCCATTTCACGTCTATTTCCAGATCAGGTGACGATGCAAGAAAGGCTCCGCTCTGCGCGTAAAGCCTTCCTGATAACTTTATGTGCGCGATGTCTCCGCTGTAGCTTGGCGAGAGGCCAAGAAGGCCTTTTCCTCTAGAAACGTATCTGTTAACGAAAAAAGACTCTCCACCGAGAAAGCTCCTCTTAAGCCCGGAAAGAATTCCGCCCTTAATTTCGGGCGAGAGCTCGACGTTTTTCATGTAGACCATTGCTCCTGGCTCCGCAAGGACTTCTTCGCCGTTTTCCAGCTCAAGCTCCAGCAGGCTGTAGCTTGGCCTTGAGAGGATCCTGTGCTTCATGAAAAGATTATCTCCGACTTTTTAATAAACCTTCGCAACTGAAAGATTTTAAAGGAAGGTCGAGAGTGTTTGTGTGGTCGAGAAGTTCGAAGGCTGCATTCTTGGTCTCGCAGTTGGCGATGCACTCGGAATGCCCGCAGAGGGGATGAGCAGAGAAAAAATAAAGCAGCTTTTCGGGGAAATCCGAGACTTTCTACCCTCTCCCTATGGCGATCTAAAGGCGGGACAGTGGACTGACGACACGGAGCAAACAATAGCCCTTGCAGAATCCATCCTGGAGACTGTTTATCTGGATCCGGGGAATTTTGCTGAAAAGCTGAAAAAGTTGTTTCTTTCCGGATGTCGCAGAATCGGCCCGACAACAAGGGCTGCGGTTATAAATCTGCTTCGCGGAGCAACATGGGATGCTGCGGGAATTTTCTCAGACACCTGCGGTTCATCCATGCGCGTTGCCCCCATAGGGCTGGTTTACCACTTCAACCTCAACCTTGTGGAGAGATATGCTGAAATATCCTCGAGAATTACGCATAAAGGCTCTGCAGCAATAGCAGGGGCTGTGGCAGTTGCGATAGCAGTAGCATGCAAGCTTCTGGATTTCAGCGAGAATGAAATGCTTGAAGAAGTCGTGAAGAGAACAGAAAACCACGATCCGCTCCTGTCCGACAAAATAAGATATGCCTACGAGATCAGGGAAAAAGATTTGGATTTTGCTGTCGAAAAACTTGGAAACTCGATTTCCGCATTCGAAGCGGTTCCAATGGGTTTCTACTGCATATTCTCCTCAGAAGATTTCGAGAGCGCCGTTTTGAAATCTGCAAACTGTGGAGGGGATACAGATTCAATCTCAGCAATTACAGGTGCAATAAAGGGAGCCGAAGGAGTTGATAAGATACCAAAAAGGTTTATAGAAAATCTGGAAGATCCGGATTATCTAAAAGACCTAGCGGACAGACTTTACGAGCTTCATGAGAGAATAGTAAAGATAATCTAGCCTGAATTAAAGTGTCTTCATGGATCCGAAAAAAGTCGTGGAAAGTTACGAAGACGTAACCATAGGAATTTTCGGTTCGCATTCTGCAAAGGAAATAGGTGTTTCCGCAAAGGCATGGGGATTCAAAACCGCAATTGTCGTGCAAAAGGGCAGGGATAAGCTCTACACTAAGTTCAACAGGCACCTTTACGATCACATCATCGCCCTTGATTCCTTCAAGGACATGCTGAACGATGAGGTTCAGGAAAGGCTGATCGAGCTAAACACGATTCTCATCCCGAACAGAAGCTTTGCCGTCTACGTCGGCTACGATGGAATTGAAAAAAGGCTTAGGGTGCCAATATACGGAAACAGATTTCTGCTCAGAGCCGAGGAAAGGAACGAGGCAAAAAATCAGTACTATCTGCTAGACAGGGCTGGAATCAGGTTCCCAAGGGAGTTCAAAACCCCGGAAGAGATCGACAGGCTCGTGATCGTCAAAGTCCAACAGGCAAAGAATCCGCTGGAAAGAGCCTTTTTCTATGCAGTTTCGCCCGAGGACTACTACAGGCAGGCGGAAGAACTTCTTAAGGCGGGAGTGATCAGCGAGGACGGACTGAAGAGGGCCAGGATAGAGGAGTATGTTCTCGGAGCCAGGTTCAACGCCAACTTCCACAGCTATGCGCTGAAGGACATCTTCGGCAATTTCGACTTTGTCGGCTTCAGCGACCGCAGGCAGGTGAATCTCCAGGGCTTTCTGAACCTGCCCGCAAGGGAGCAGCTAAAGATCAACGTTCCCGTGAAAAACGAAGAAATCGGACACTTTGGAGTAACTATGAGGGAAAGCAAGCAGGAAGTCGTTTACGAGTACGCAGAGAAGCTCATTGAAACCTGCTCGAAAGAGTTCCCGCCAGGAATCATAGGGCTCTTCGGTCTCCAGGGGGCCGTGGCGTATTCGCCCAAAGATGAGCTGGAGTTCGTGGTCTTCGATGTCTCCTTCAGGGTTCCCGGAGACCCAGCAATCGGGCCAACCTCGCCTGAGATGAGGAA
>QNUZ01000141.1 GCA_004347865.1 Archaeoglobi archaeon
GTACCAAGATGGCCTGCTTTCAAGCAGAATCGATCTTTCTATCTCACCATTTGTGGCGTTTACAAAGTAAAGATGCCCAGAAAGGTTTCCAACTACCAAGGTTTTTCCGATTACAAGAACCTTCCCAGCGCCGCTTATCGCTTCATTCCTCCATTCAATCTGTCCGTTTGTTGCATTAAGTTTGTATAACCCCTGCTTCCATTCCGACCAACCATACCAGTTTGTTACGTAAATGCTGCCGTTGTCGTAGCCTGGAGTTGCGTCGACTAGGCCAGTAAGCTCTGTTTTCCAGCAAAGCGATGGAATGATCTCTGCCGAACTTGTTCCGATCAAGAGAAAGAGTAACAGCACCGCTGCCCTCATGTCCATACTTTCTAGGCTCAGCTTAAAATTATTTCCATTTTGCTTTACATGAAGTCAAATAAATACGATCCTGCTCGAGATGTCTGAGTACGGTAGCAGCATAGAAGGTGTCTTCAAAGGTGGATATGCCTACTTCAGACCTTGCAAATCCTCCGTTTGCATTCTGGCATCTCAGGATGAATTCGGCAGTTTCTTTTGGATACCTCAGCCTTTGGTTGAAAAAGGCGAGCGTTGAGAAACCAAAGTATACGTGCTCCATATAGGGCTTTGTGCCCTCGGGCACGGCAGTGAATCCTCCGAAGGGCTTTTCGCAAGCCCTCACATATTCAAGCGTGTCTTTAAGGGAAATCACGGGATAGCCCAAATTGTTAAGCGAAGCGACGGCGTAGTAAGTTGAATTCAGGCTTGAATGTCCGTTTGCACCAAAACCGCCATCATCGTTCTTAAAGCTCAGCAACCAGTTTACAGTTTTTATGCGGTCGATTACGACTCCGGCAAGCTCTAAAAGTTCCGTTAGCATGAATAAGGAAAGGAGCTCGGAAGGAACCTCTACGTAAACTTCGGAACTGAATTTACCTCTCGCAGCAGGTAGGGAAAGGATGAACTCTCTCAGAAGCTTCTTATTTGGTTCTTTTCCGCATATTCTTAGGGCTTTGGCAACGTAGTAATGCTGATAAAGCCCCTCAGGGGTAAAATTTTGAAGCCATTCAACCGTCTTCTCTAAATTGGGGAACTGTACTCCAAGCAGGTTTAAAATTGCCAGCGCGTAATATGTGTCCTGAGCATTCGACTCGGTGCCCTTGCAAAACGTGTATCCGCCATCTTCGTTCTGCCTATCAGCAACGTATTTGACGACTCTCACCCAAAAGCCTTGCACTTAGAAGGGCAGGGATGCGACATATAATTTTAGCTGGGGCAATAGGGTTTTTAATCCTCCATCGCTATTGCTCCGATATCCTTATCTTCTAATCTCAAAACTTCTTCCATGGACTTCGAGCGAATTGCGGAGCGAATTGTTGACTTCATTCGAGAACAGGTTGAGGCTGCGAATGCAGAGGGGGTCATCCTTGGCCTTAGTGGGGGTATTGATAGCGCTGTAGTTGCTTTTCTCTGCGTTAGGGCATTGGGGAGGGAAAAAGTCCTCGCCACGATAATGCCGGAAAAGGGAGTTACCGCTGAAGAAGACGTAGCGGACGCGATTGAAATAGCAAAAATGCTCGGGATAGAATATAGAGTCATAGAAATCTCGGACATAGTTAAAATGCTTACTGAAAAGCTTGGAAAAGCAAACAAAAGTGCTGAGATAAATCTGAAGCCGAGAGTCAGGATGATGATAAACTACTACTATGCCAACGGCCTTAACAGGCTTGTGGCTGGTACCGGAAACAAGAGCGAAATCTCAATCGGATACTTCACAAAGTACGGCGACGGCGGCGTCGATTTTCAGCCGATTGGGGATCTCTATAAGACCGAGATATTTCAGTTTGCCAAGTTTTTGGGTGTGCCTGAAAAGATAATAAGGAAAAAGCCGACAGCAGGGCTCTTCGTTGGCCAGACTGACGAGGACGAGATCGGAATGAGCTATGCTGAGCTCGACGAAATACTCAAGATGATCGAGAAAGGAATTAGGAGGGACGATGAGAAGTTCCGGAGAGTTCTAAAGCTCGTGAATGGTTCGGAGCACAAGAGGAGGTTGCCGCCAATACCGAAGGTGAGGGATCTGATTTGAGGGCCGTTCTTGTTCTCTTCATCCTGCTTTTGACTTCATCCCCCGCTTTGGCGGATACGATATACGGTAAAGTCTACCGCTGGGACACACTCGAGCCAGTTAAAGCTGTTGTGAGCATAAAGAATGGGATAGAGCAGAAAATGGTAGCTGAGGATGGTAACTACAGCTTTGATATCGAGCCAGGCAATTACACGATAATTGCAAGAAGTGGAGATCTTGTAGCGGTTGAGCACGTTACTGTAAAAGGCAAGATTTTGTACGATTTAATTCTCTTTCCAGACCTTGATGTTTTGAACCCAGAGGAAATTCCCGAGTTACCGGAAATTGAAGAGACGAGTGGGGCAGATTACAGCTGGCTTGCGATAGCGTTCAGTTCGGCTGGAATTTTTGGGATTTATTACTTGAAAAGGAAGAGAAAATCGGGGGTTGAAGTGGGGGAAGAAATCGAAGTCCTTCCAGAGGATTTAAAGAAGGTTCTTGAGTTGATAAAATCTGAAGGGGGTAGAATAACCCAGAAAGAACTGAGAAAAAAGCTTGGATTCAGTGAAGCAAAGGTTAGCCTCATCGTTGCAGATTTGGAAAGAAGGGGACTCGTTGAAAAAGTAAAAAAGGGTAGGGGTAATATAATATTTCTTAAAACTCCTTAATCTCGAACTTCAGCCCTTCTTCGATTAAACTCCTAAGCAGATCGTTTATCCTGTCTTCAACACAGGCCGCGATTACACCGCAGCCATGATGAGCTGCCTCAATGCACACTTCTTTCGCTCCAAAGAATATCGGTTCTACCCTTATCTTTCTGCATGCGATAAGCGCTTCGACTCCTAAGGCTACCACAATGCTTCTGCTCCTGCTCTTGACGAGTTCTCGGAATTTTTCTAGATTGAGGCCCCTGCTCCCACCCTCCCCGACGCTTGGAATTTTTACGATAACTATCTCCCCTTTTATGGGTGGTTCGAATATTCCCATCGGTTTTATCAGCAGATCTTCGCCATCTTCTGCCGAGGTGAGAGCAATACCATTCCCCTGTGAATCCCTCTTGGCAAATATGAAACCGTCCTCAAACCAGTACTTTACCTTGTCCCCTTCTTTTACACTTCCCCTTGCAATTGTGACTATGCTTTTCGAGTAAACCTTCTTTAGCAGTTCCTCGCTGAAAACATGTATATCGAGTAGATTCTTGGATAACCATTCTTCTCCTTTTTCCGTTACTTCGTAGTACCCCCTATGGACTACCCTTACGAAATTCTCCGCTATCAATTCCTTAAAGTGCTCTGAAATTGCCTGGGGGGTCAGCTCAAGCTTTTTTGCGATGTCTCTCTGGTTGCATTCCGGATTCAGCAGCAGTTCTGAAAGGATCAGAAGTCTTGTAACGTCCTTCTTGTTTATCAAGATCATAATTTTGCTCATTTTAATCTTGTTATAAATCTTTTCTTATCCTGTACCGAATGTTTTAAGAATACTGGAGCAAGTCAAAAGACCGGAAGAAGAGGGGAGTTGGAACCCAGGTTTGTCTTGAAATGGGCAAACCTGAAGTCTTGTGATGTTCTTTAGTTCTATGCGATCATAATAATGAGAAAAGTTTAAATAATAGTTGTGCTGATTATAATCAGGTGATTTAAATGGCAAAAATAGTTCATGCTCAGACCGTATTGCCGGAGGAGGTTCTTGAGGAGTTGAAGAAGAAAACGGGTGAAACTGCTACGAAAGATGCAATAGCCAAGGCAGTTGAGCACTATCTGGTATGTCCGTATACGCATGAAGAACCTTTTGAGAAAAAACTGGAGGAAGTCATAAAGAAGAAGAAAATGAAGGAGTAGAAAATCTGGCATTTAGCTCTTTTCCCCCCTTTCGAGTAGATTCTAAGTGTGAGCTGTTCTTTCTTCGTATGAAGTTTATGCCCAAGAGGGGGTATTCGAAAATTTCGGAGTTGATGTCTGAATGGCATCTCTCACGGATGGTGTGCCCGCTCGTAAGAATATAACGATCATAAGTAGTTAATAGTTAATCGTTTGGCCTTCTTTGTTTTGGTTAAATTTAAATATTTCAGAATGTTTTGAAAAATGGTGGAAATTTGAAGTGCGCTAGATTCTACGCTCCCGGGGATCTAAGAATCGAGGACGTCCCTATTCCAGAAATTGGTGCAGAGGAAATTCTGATTAAGGTTGCAGGATGCGGAGTTTGCCATTCGGATCTTCACATAATTCAGGGAGAGCTTCCACTTCCGAGAACACCGATTATCTTGGGTCACGAAGTGGGGGGCTATGTTGAGAAGGTGGGAAAGAACGTTGAGGGTGTTACTGAGGGGGAAAAGGTATTAGTCTACGGCGGATGGGGTTGCGGAACCTGCAACGTTTGCATTCGAGGCGAAGAACAGCTTTGCAACGTTTTGGGGTGGCTGGGTATAGGAGTGGACGGGGGATATGCAGAGTATCTGAAAATCCCGTCGAGGAGATATTTGGTGCCAATCAAAAAGCTCGATCCAGCAACGTCTTCTCCTCTGGCGGACGCAGGCTTAACAGCTTACAGAGCCGTGAGAAAGGCTTGTGAGGGATTGCCGCTTTCGGAAACAGTTGTAATTATCGGTATAGGTGGTTTAGGCCAGTTTGGAGTTCAGTTCGCAAAGCTTCGCGGATATAGAGTTGTTGCAGTTGATGTATCGAAAAGAAAGCTTGAGATCGCAAAGAAATTGGGAGCGGATCTGGCGCTGAATCCTGTGGAGGGGGAACTCTTGAACATAATCAGCGAATTCACTGATGGGAAAGGAGCCGGTGCGGTGATAGATTTCGTTGGGACCAATGAAACGCTTAGGGACGCTACCAGCTTTTTGGGCAAATGCGGAAGACTCGTTCTTGTTGGTATCGGAGGAGGGCAAGCTTCTATATTCTGGAATCCAGCTTTGCCCCCGGAGGTTAGCTACACCACAGTCTACTGGGGAAGCCTGACGGAGCTGCGGGAGGTGATCGCGCTGGCAGAAGAGGGTAAATTAAGCCTTATTGTGGAAAGAATTAGTTTTGATGGTCTTTTACAAGCTTTTGAGAGGATGAAGAAAGGCGACCTAGAAGGAAGGGCGGTTTTGTGCCCGGATCTTTAGGGGTTATGGAGCTGTTTCTCCCTAGCGTAAGTTTATTAACTTGAATTACTAAAATAACTCAGATGCCTGAGAAGCTCTACACGACCGGTGAAGTTGCGAAGATATTCGGTGTATCCTACGTTGCCGTGAAGAAGTGGGCTTACTCGGGGAAGATCAAGTACATTAAAACGCCCGGCGGGAAGTACAGATATCCTGAGAGTGAGATCAGAAGACTCCTTGGCGAACAGATGCCGAAAGGGAAAGTTGCTATCTACGCAAGGGTCAGCTCGGCTGACCAAAAAGAGGATCTCGAGAGGCAGAAGCAGAAACTGATCGAATATGCAAAAAGCAAGGGTTATCAGGACATAGAGGTGATCGAGGACATAGCTTCGGGATTAAACGAGAACAGAAAAGGCCTAAATAAGCTCTTCAAGCTCGTAACCGAAAGGCAGATCGAAGCTGTATTCATCACCCACAAGGATAGGCTAACGCGCTTCGGCTTTAAATATTTTGAGACTTTCTTCAACTCCTATGGTTGTAGGATAGAAACCATGGACTCCGAAAAGGTTAAGGAGCCTCAACAGGAGCTCGTTGAAGATCTGATAGCCATAGTTACGGGCTTCGCTGGGAAGATCTACGGGGCGAGAAGCCATAAAAGGAGAGAACTCGTGGAGGCAGTCGAGAATGCCGTTAGAGACCGTTAAGCTCACCGCAAGCTTCAGGCTGAATGGATCAATTCCGGAGGGCCTTTTCTCGACGTATAAGGAAGTATTGGATCAGCTACTTGATTTTGCCTGCGCGAAGGGGATCACGGGCTTCAAGAGGCTTAAGGCGGAGAAATACCACGAGCTGAGGGCGAGATATCCAAGACTTCCATCGCACTACATCTACACAGCCTGCCAGATGGCCTGCTCGATCTACAAGAGCTTCAGGAAGCTCAAAAGGAAAGGGCTGGCGAGAGCGGAGAAGCCCGTCTTCAAAAAGCAAGTTGTAATGCTGGACGATCACCTGTTCAGCCTCAACCTTGAAAGCTGGGAGGCCTCGATAGCTGTTGAAGGCGGTAGGGTTAAGCTAAAGCTGCTCCACGGGGCTTACCACGAGAAGTTCAAAGAGATGAAGATTGGCCAGGCCTGGCTCGTGAAGAGAGAGGACGGCCTCTACTTGAAGGCCGTCTTCTCCAAGGTCGTTGAAGTGGCGATGGATGGGAAAGCAGTAGCTGTTGACGTGAACGAGAACAACGTCGCCTTCGGCACTTTGGA
>QNUZ01000142.1 GCA_004347865.1 Archaeoglobi archaeon
CCCCTGGCATTGCGGGAGAACTCGGCTCCCGCTCCTCATCTCTTAAAAGTTGGCCAGAGGAGGGCATCCACAACAGTGTAGCGGCTTCGAGTTAAAGACTTTTCCCCCGCCCTAAAGGGCGGGGTTTGTTGCTCAGATCAAAAAATTCATAATCTGCATCCGAAACAGCTTAAAATGGAACCGAGAGACTTCAGGATACTTCTGGCGGAAAGAGGGATTGAAGAGCTTAAGAAAGTCTCCAATTCTCTAAGAATTCCGAAAAGAAAAGAGTTTGTCGCTAATTTGGGGGAGATCGAGGCAAAGCTTCAGGTTGTGAAATACAGCTACATGCCCGCTGAAGAGGTTGCAAAGCTCGAGGAATTGCTAAAAATCTCGGAAATGGCGTCCAAGTTAAGAAAGGATATTCAGCAAAGCGATTTTTATGGAATTACTGCACATTACTGGCTTGAATACATCGAAAAGCTTCCTGAGCTGATGAAGAGGGGCGAGATTCAGAAGGTTTACGAGGCGATAAGGTTCTTTTCCGGAGACGTTCTTTCGAAAAGAAAAACTGGCAATCTATGGCTCTGTCTCGTCGACTGCAGCTTCAAGCTTGAAGTCGTCACGAACTCCGAAGAGTTGACAAAGGGGAACAGGGTCGTAAGCTACCTCCCGCCTAGGAAATTCGGGGATTTCGTAAGCAGAGGGATGTTCGTCGACGCTTCACTTGGCAAAAAAGGCGAGCTCGGCATTGATGAGATAAGGAAAATTTCAAAAAGCCTTGGAGAGGTCGAATCACTGCTCATATCGCTGCTTTCGCAAAAATAATCATTCCCTACCGTAGTCGTCCTCAATCCTTTCTATATCGTCCTCCTCGAGGTATTCCCCGATCTGCGTCTCAATCACCTCAAGATCAACCTTCCCAGGATTTTCAAGTCTGTGAAGGACCCCTGCAGGAATGAAGGTGCTCTCCCCCGGGCGGAGAATTGTTTCCCTCCCATCGTAGTAAACTCGGGCCGTTCCCTTAACCACTACCCAGTGCTCGCTTCTATGATAGTGTCTCTGCAGGCTGAGCCTTTTTCCTGGTCTGATCGTTATCCTCTTTATCTTGTATCTCTCTCCCTCCTCAAGCACAGTGTATGAACCCCAGGGACGAAATGCTGTTCTGTGAACCACAACCCTCCTGTCATTCCTAGCGGAGAGGGTTTTGTATATTTCCCTGACTTTTTCGGATTCGCCCATCCTCGAAACCAAAAGCGCGTCTTCCGTATCGACTATTATCAGCTTTTCGACCCCAATTGTTGCTATCAGCTTCTGTCCAACAACAAGGTTGTTTTTCGAGTTGATACTAACGGGTTTCTCCCCTATTGCCGCATTTCCGAACTCGTCTTTTGCTGAGATTTCGTAGAGCGAATCGAAGCTACCCAGATCGCTCCACCTAGCATCCATGGGGACAACGGCAACTTTATTAGACTTCTCAAGGATTCCGTAGTCAACAGACATCTCAGGTATTTTGTCATATACCTCCTCTATGCTTTCATGCGTCTCAAAGGCATCGAATATCTCCGGAACAAGTTTTTTTACCTCTTCAATAAAGATTTTAGAATCGAAGAAAAACATTCCGCTGTTCCAGAGGTAACCGCTTTTGAAAAATTCCTCTGCTTTCCTCAAATCAGGCTTTTCCTTAAACTCATCAACAATAAAGCCATTCCCCAAACCTTTACCCGGCTTTATGTATCCGTAGCCAGTGTGGGGCCTAGTGGGTTTGATTCCAAATGTAACTAGAAAGTTTTCGGAAAGCTTCTCGGCAGCCCTGAATGCATTCCTGTAGCTTTCATTTACCTCAACAAAGTGATCAGACGGGAGGATTGCAAATTTTCCGGAATTAGTTTTCAAAACCCAAAATATTGCCGGAAGCGTGCTCCTGGCCCGGGGCTCAAGATATACGTTTTCCTTCGGTATCTCGATGTTCAAATCCTTCATATCGTCAATAATCCTGAATTTGTACTCCCTGTTTGCTACAACAAAGATCTCTTCGGGTTTTGAAAATACAAGGGCCCTTTCCAGTGTCTTCTGAAATAAACTCGAACTGTTGAAGATCTTTATGAACTGTTTTGGCATAAGTTCCCTGCTCAACGGCCAGAGCCTAGTTCCCTTGCCACCAGCGAGGATCAAAGTTTTCATAATGAAAATCTATGGGTTATTAATATTTTTCTTCATCCTCTCAATAGCGCTCAAGGTTTTGCCGAATATACCGAAAAGCGTTTGAAGTTCGTAATCCCTAAGCCTAGCCCTTCCAAGAACCCTACGAAGGGTGACAAGTTCTCTTCTCTCTCTTTGCTTTGGAAATCCCACTAAGTCAAGTAATTCCGAGACTTTGTTTATCAGAATTTCTATCTCCTCCGCCTTCGCTAGATTCTCCGTCGTTGGCACCTCCTTTTTGCTGAGGATGTAAAGCAAAACCGCTGCTGCATGGCTTACATTCATCACCGGATAGGCATCACTTGTTGGGATCTTTACAAGCAGATGACATCTCTCTATTTCCTCGTTCAAAAGGCCAAAGTCTTCTCTTCCAAAGAGGATAGCTACTTCACCCTCTAGATATTCCAAAAGCTCTTCCGGAGTAAGCAGCGGCTTTCTGAAGAACCTATAATCGCCTCCAGAAATTCCCGTAGTTCCAACGATCATGTTAAACCTAGAGAGAAATGGGAACAGGTCTTCAACAGTCAGGGCGTTCTCGAGCACATCTTTTGCATTTGCAGCAGTCTTAAAGCTCTCCTCTGTTACCCTGCAATTGTATAGGTAGAGCCTCTCGAATCCAAAGTTCTTTACTACACGGGCTATGAAGCCAACGTTTTCAGGAATCTTTAGCTCAACGAGCACAACATGGATCATTCGCTTGGAACGTTTGCGGAATGTGGATCATGGCAATAGCTACATCTGACACCGCTCCCGTGATTTTCCTCAACCGTTGGAATGTTCCTGCCAGCAATTTTCTTGTGGCAGATCATGCATGCATCTCTGGTGTCTTCAACAACAATGCTCCCAGCGGTTCTGAGCTTTGCATGCTCTTTTCCAGTTCCATGACATGCCGCACATTCAACCCCGGAATGGTTTCCGAGCGATAGGTTTGTGAAAACTTCCAAGTGGCACTGCTTGCAAACCTCGCTTTGAACGTGAACCGGTTCTTTTCCCATCTCTTCCTCTATGGCTAAAACTATGCTCTCCTCTTTTATGTACGGGGATATGATGAAAGTGTACACCAAAACGGCGGCGTAGATCAGTATGGCAATTGAAAAGACTGCGGTTGAGATCCTCATAGCTCCACCACCGTATCAAGGTTTATGTAAAAAACCCTTGGATAGGTTCCCGCTTCGGGTTTTAGAACCGTAGTCCTGTTCTTTTTTATAAGATCGTAAACCTCGCTACCCTCCTCAAGCGGCCCGAACTTCCTCGCCCCTGTGGGGCAAACAACGACGCAGGCCGGCAGTAATCCCTTTCTTAGACGGTGGTAGCAGAATGTGCATTTGTCCGTCACCTTCTCCTCCGGGTGGACGAAAGTGGCTCCGTAGGGGCATGCCGTAATGCAGTACTTGCATCCTATGCATGTCTCCTTATCCACGAGAACTATACCCTCCTTTGTATGAAATCTCGCGTATACAGGGCATACGTTAACGCAAGGGGCATTTGCGCAGTGATTGCACAGCTTTGGAACAAAAAATCCTTTACTGGCCTTTGATTTCAGGAAGGGGTTCTCTTCTGTGTTCATCACGAGCTTTTTGTCATCCAAATATCCTTCTATCCAGGTTCTTGAAACCGGGGCTTCT
Source organism: Archaeoglobi archaeon (assembly GCA_004347865.1). GTDB lineage: Archaea > Halobacteriota > Archaeoglobi > Archaeoglobales > Archaeoglobaceae > WYZ-LMO2. Next base: position 3,807 of record QNUZ01000142.1, read on the forward strand.
ATCGGAACGTGATTCTCGGTTTTGCATGCAATGACACATTTTCCGCAGCCTATGCACTTGTCTACGTCTATTACCATCGCGTATTTCTTAGCGGGTCCGGTCTCCACCATTTCCCTTGATCTCCCCGAAGGTATAACGATTCTGAAGCCTGGTATAAACGGGAGAGTAATCACGCTTTTCAAGAACTCCCTACGATGCATGCTCCACCTCCATTGGCAACAGCTTGTAAACAGCATAATACGCAAAAGTTACCAGTGCAAGCGCCCCCAAGATGAACATGAGTTCGAATGGGTGAGGAGGTGTAGGCAGCGAGAGCCCTGAGATGTTCTTCACTACCTGTCCTGCAAAGATAAAGTCAAATCTGTAGGTGAACACTCCCGCTATCACAAGAACTGACGAAGTCAGAAGCACTTTGATGCTGTTTCCCCTCAACAGCAACAAGAATATCGGGATCACCATTCCCAGCAGAACCTCCACTATCCAGAAGTTCAGCGCGTAACTTCCAAACATCAGGTTTGCAACAGAGATAGCCGCAAAGTGGTTCACACCGGGATAACCAACGATAACAGCCCTCCAAGCCGTGAAGAGAAGTGCTATTGCAAGGGATACACCTAGGATTTTTCTTAGAACAGGCAATGCTGAAAGCTTTTCCTTCGAACTGGTAGCCCAACTTGTAACGATGGTCGCGATAACCAGTATTGCCGCCCCTCCGAATATCGCGGTAACAACAAAGTAGATGGGAGTTATTGCATCGTGCCACAGCGGAATGTAGCTGGCAGCAAAGAGTGCTCCAAGGTTGCTATATGCCAAAACAGCCGTGATCAGCGCTACAATGCCTATGGATCTAGCTACTTCCGAGTCGATCGATTTGTCTCTCGTTGTCAGGTATTTTGCAAGTTTGTTTAAGGCCGAGGATGTGAAGTACCTATTTTGGATATAGTCACCTATAAACCTCAAAGATAGAATTTTCCCAACAGCCCCCTTAACACCCTTAAGCTCGGACTGTTTGACTAAATCGCTCCTGAAGTAGAACCAAGATTCTACGATCAAAAAGATTAGCTCGAGAATGTAAAACATTATCATCCAGTACATGACGCTTGTGGGATTGGCGTGACCTAAAGTAGCGTAGCCTGCCCTTTCTATTCTCTCCAAGTCAAATGCAATTGTGATCAAACCCACGATAATGGAAAGAATGGCAATAACGACTGCATCCTTAACGATTACTTCAATTTCCTTAATGTGGAGAACTTCACCAGCTGATGCTATGGCTGCAGTGCCCAAAAGAACCAGAAATACGTATAGAGCTACGAGATATCTCCAAGGAACCCCAAAAGCGGATTCATAAGGCTCCACTGGTAACTCCACAGACAGCGGAGGTGGAAAATGCATCAGATAAGCACCCACAAATCCCAAAGCTGTCAAGGCGAGCGTCAGTGAAACAAAGACAGTCTCAATTGCCCTCAACATCTCACCTCTTCTCGAGATCGAGTCTTCAGCTTTTTAAGTTTTTCCAATTTATCTCCTCCCGCCTTTTGGGCTGGGCTTCAAGTTGTGAACTAAAAATGAAAAAATAATTAAACAACCGATAATGGGTATCTATGAACTTCGAGTTTACCCAAGAACAGGAAGATATAAGAAGGGCGGCAAGAGAGTTTGCAACAAAGGAATTCCTGAAAGACAAGGCAGAAGAATTCGACAGGAATGAGGAATTCCCTCGTGAACTTTGGAAGAAAGCCTGCGAACTCGGCTTCATCGGTATTCATTTCCCAGAAGAATTCGGTGGTGGAGGCTTGGGCTGTCTGGAAAACATAATCGTGGCTGAAGAGCTCTGCAGAGCGGATAGCACCATTGGAAGTGCTTTGATTCTATCCGACTTTTCCTGCGAGCTTTTAATGATGTTTGGAAGTGAAGAACAGAAAAAGGAGGTTTTACCAAAGGTTGCAAAAGGAGAGGCAATCACAGCTGGATGTTATACAGAACCAGAAGCGGGCAGCGATCTTACGGCCATAAGAACCAAAGCTGTTAGAGACGGCAACGAGTGGGTGATCAACGGTTCGAAGACTTTCATCACAAATGCCCCAATTGCAGATTACTTCATCATATTGGCCGTTACGGAAGAGACTCAGCCTCGATACCGCGGCTTCACGCTATTCCTCGCGAAAAAGTGCGATGAGATCAAGGTAACTCCAATTAAAGGGAAATTAGGTATCAGAGCCTCTCCAACAGGAGAAGTCGTATTCAAAGATCTTAGATTGGACAGCAGCGCTGTTATTGGCACTCTGAACAGGGGGTTCTATCAGGTATTAGAGTTTTTCAATGAAAGCAGAATCGAGATCGCAGCCCAAGCCCTTGGAATTGCTCAGGGTGCATTTGACAGAACCGTCAACTACCTGAAGCAGAGAAAACAGTTCGGACAACCTATAGGGGCTTTCCAAGCTCTGCAGCACAGAATTGCTGATTTAAGGGCTGAAATAGAAGCCGTTAGACTTCTGGTTTACAAGGCAGCCTGGAATTTTGACGCCAAAAAGCCAGATCCAGCTCTAACTTCAATGGCAAAATACCTAGCCGGAAAGCTCGCCGTCAAGGTCTGCGATGAGGCTGTACAAATGCACGG
>QNUZ01000143.1 GCA_004347865.1 Archaeoglobi archaeon
CTTGCCGGAGGCGGAATTGCAGCTACAGTTTGCCGAGGTCTGGCCGACGATGTTGACGGAATCGAGATTCTGGAGCTCGGCGGTGGTGCGAAGCTGGGGAAGGCAAAGATCAGGCTGAAGAAGTATTCGAAGGTCATCATAGGCGTTGACGACACAGACAACAAGGAAAAGGGGGCGACGTGGGCTCTTGTAAACGAAATTGCCTTCAAGCTTGAAAAAGCGGGCTATGGGCATTATCTGCTCCACACCATAACCCAGCTGTATACGAAGAACCCCGCAAAGACGACGAACTGCGTTTCCATCTCCGTTACCTTCGCAACCGAAAGGCCCGAGGAGCTTGTAGGAGCATTCAGGAAAGAACTGGAAAGGACCACGCTCAGCGATAACACTGGCATGGTCGCCTACAGAAAAATCCTTATTCCGGAGAAGCTGAGAAAGTACGGCGAAAAAGTGAAATCGCAGATTGTCGAGCTTGAAGAGGCAAAGAGGATTGCAGAAGAGCTCGGAATCGAGACCTTCGTTATAACCGGGGAAAGAGGGCTAATCGGTGCAGTAGCGGCGCTGGCATTTTCAAATTCGCCGGAGGAAGCGGTAAGGATATATGCTTGATTACAGAACCAAGCTAGAGCTCCTGGTTCTCGGGGTAAGGGCCCCGGTGGCTCCGCTCCGCAGAGGGGGCGGAGGACCTGTTGGCGGCGTGGGTTTTGCGGTAAAGGATTCCATAGTCTCCGCCCCAGCGGTTCAGAGCTTTGCGAAAGCATCACCTTACGCAATACTCGAGAAAGAGGGAAGCTTCTGGCTTTACAAAGGAGAGGAGAAAATCGGGAAGGTGAAGCTGCCGAAGGCAAGGTACTACGAGCACAAGATAAAGGGGATTTCGGCAGGAAGATATGTGGCCCTCGATGGTGTGAATGCCCTTGTAACGGCCGTTACGAGGAGATGCATACACGTCGATTCCGGAAAGAAGTGCGTTTTCTGCGTGATCGAGGAAAATGTTCCCGAGACCCAGATTCTGGAAAAGGCTCCTGAAGACATTGCTGAAGCTGTAAAGGTCGCCTACGAGGAGGACAGGTCCAGGCACCTCACGCTCACGACGGGGACCCCGAATCCTGTCGACAAGGGCGCTTTGAGATATTCGGAAGTTGCGAGAAAAATAAGGGCCGAGATAGACATCCCGATGCATGCTCAGCTTGAACCAGTCAGCAGGGAGTATCTGGAACTCCTTTACTCTTCCGGAATAGACACTCTTGGCATCCACGTTGAGACCTTTGACGAGAGGATAAGGAAGGCGGTTGTGCCCGGAAAGCCCGAAATTGAAGCCTACCTCGAATCCTGGGAGAATGCCGTTGACATCTTTGGAGAGTGGAATGTCTCCTCCTGGATCCTTGTCGGTCTTGGGGAGAGTGTTGAGAGCGTGGTCAGCGGATTCAGGGCCATGGCGGAGAGAGGCGTTTACCCCTACATCGCCCCCTATCGCCCCCCTCCAAATGCCACAGAGAAAACAGATCTGACACATGTTCTTAAGGTCTATGAGGCCTTGGCAGAGCTTAGAGGGGAATACGACATAAGGCTGAAGTTCAGGGCTGGATGCCCCAGGTGCACGGGCTGTTCTGCGATCTTAGAGCTTCTCGGCTGAGCAGATTTCCCTCACTTTCTCCACAACCTTTATCGCATCCAGCTTTTTTAAGTTGATCGCGTTCTCCCTGATCTTCCCCAGCAGCTCTTCGGCTTCACTCGGGTTCAGAAGGTTTCTTTTAACGGCTTCTGCAACCAGATTTTCGTAGCTTCTCCTCGAATAATGCAGGTTCTTTGCCAGCCGGATCAGTTCGTTTCCGAGTTCGGCCGCCAGCATACCTTTTTTGACCATTGCAGAGATCGTTGCCCTTATGTTTACCAGCGGTTCTGAAATGGCCTCCAGCGTCTCGGGATTGATTATCACCGCCACCTCATCATCTGAGTCGAGTTCCCCGCTTTTGAACATCCTGAAGATATCTCCGACACCTATCATTCCCAGCTCGCAGAGCTCCGCAGCTCTGAGGGCCCCAATGCTGCCACCTCCGACCACAATAACGCCCTCCCTCATCACTTCAAGGATCTCTCTGGGAGATATTGCCACATCCTGATGGAAAACCCCGTCAATTATTCCCAGAACCTTCTTGCCCTCTTTCACGGCCTTTATCGCATCTCCGCGCTTTATTGGCCCCCTGTATTCCGCTTCCCCGAAGATCTTCCTGGCCTCCTCATGGCTCAGGCTGGGGCCTGTGAATATCACGGCCTTCATTTCTTTAAAAATTCCAGAGCTCTTTCCCCGATCCTCGTTGGGTCCATCCCGAAAACCTCGAGTCCGGGCACTATAACCCTGACTGTAGGGACTCCGAGCTCCTTTCTTGTCAGATCAACGACTATTACTCTCTCGAATCCCCTCTTCCTGAGCAAGCCTAGAGTAAATTCTATGTCCTCCTTTATATCCTCGGTTGAGAATCCTGAAAGTCCTCTCAGCTCTATTTCTTCGCCTCTTTCAAACCAGTGTCTGTTTATCCTCTTCATTCTCTCGTATCCAGCCCTTCGCATTACTTCAGCCTTGACTGTATCCTCTCTTGCACCCTGAATCTGAACAAGCCTGCTCTGGGCAACCTCCAAAATTGCCCTAATGCATGCAACCTCCGGCTCCGAGTGCGCTCCGAAGCCGATGGTGAGCAGAGCCGGATCTTTTAGCACAACATCGTCAGAAACTGCAGCCACAACCGGGATTTTGAGATCGGTGGTTATGTCCCTGAGCAGTATCTCGACTCCGGCCTTTCTGAACTTCTCTATTAGCCCGTTAACAAGCGGGCTGTCGGAGGCAATCACTTTCCCGCCCCTCTTTGAAAGCTCCGCCAGGCTCCAGGCATCCCTCTCTATGACCTCCATAAGTCCGTGCAGGATTGCCTCCTCTATCGTGTTCCCCGAGGCAAGACCGTTTGTATTCGTTCTGAAAAGATGCAGGTCGCCCAGAGGTGTGTAAGGGTGGAAAACTGCGCTTACCGGAACCAGAATCTCCTCCTCTTTTAAAATATCGTAGCCCCAGACCCATCTTAGGACGACATCCTCGCTGTATGGCAGATCCCGCGGCAGTATGAGGCTTCTGGGATCCAAAGCATTGAACTCCTTAGAGATCTGGCTGTAGTTTCCCTTAACGGTCTTTTCATTTCTGAACTCGGCGGAATACCTCTCAAGGCTCTCCATTATGGCTGAGATCTTTGCAAGCGTCTCCGTAAGCCCTTTGCCAGAGTAAACTGAAACTGCCCCTTCAGCTGCGGTTGGTCTGACTGCGGAAAAGATCGGAATTCCGATTCTGTCCAGCCCTGTTATGTTTGCCAGCCTTGTTACCCCCGCGATCGCCATCTTTGGTTCGATCCAGCCAAGGGTTTCTTCAGGTTTTCTTGCTCTGTGAGTTCCATCCTTGTAGATCTTCCGAACGCTGTTTATCGTAATCTTTGCCATCCTCTTTTTGATTTGTCTCAGAGTTAAAAAAATTAATTAGAGCTGAAGTCCACGGAGAGCATGAAGTATCGATTTCCAAGAGGAATGAGGATTTCGACGATCTCCGAACGGGAACAGTTTTATCGCAATGAGTTCGATCTGGAAAAGGTCAAATCATGGCTTTCATGGAGAGAAATTCAGAAAACGGTCTTTGCGGTAATAGTTGGCAGGAAAACGAACTTCTATCTGAAGGAGTTCGAGGATGTAAAGGACAAGGCCCTCATAATTGACGAGCATCGCGGTCTGGAGGAAGTTCTCGAGTACATATTGCACTACCTCCCTGAAGGGGTGTATTACGACAGAAACCTCTATTCCGATCCAAGACTCTGCGAAAATTGCCCGAAGGATTGCTGGAAATGCAGGAATTTCTTGGGCCAGGAATTGGCCTTCGATTTAGATCCTGAAAACGTGGACTGCCCCTATCACGGTTCTCTGGAGGAAAAAGCGGCCCGGAAGGACACCATAAGCTTTTGCATGCTGGAATTCAAGAGAGTGAGAAGGAACACCGCTAAGCTTTACAAGGAACTTGAAAAAGATTACGAGAATTTAAGGATTGTTTTTTCCGGGAGGGGTTTCCACATCCACGTGCTCGACGAAAGAGCGATGAAGCTGTCGAAAAAAGAGAGAGAAGAAATTGCTGAAGCCTTTGAAGACTTTGGCATAGACGAGTGGGTCACAAGCGGGGAGATGAGACTCATCAGGTTGCCCTTCAGCCTCAACGCCCTGGTCTCGAGGATATGCATTCCGCTTTCATTTGAAGATCTCAGGACCTTTGATCCGAGAAAGCTCGCTAAGCCATCTTTTTTGCTCTCTACTTCTTCTTAGCCTTCTCTTCTCCCTTCCCGTATTGCTCCTTCTTTTTCTCCTCCTTCGCCTTCTTTTTCTCGGCCATGCTTTATGTTCAATCGTGGAATATAAAGTTTTGTATCCTAAAAGCAAAATTTTTGGCAGAAACAAAATGACTGGGGGAGGTGTATGGTGTGATCTCGGTAGAGCTTCTTGAAGTCTCTGGGAAGAAAGTGCTCGCCATAAGGATAGAGCTCCCGAACGCGCCTCTGCTTTTGATGTTTTGCGATGAAGTTGTGATAGGGTGTGGATATCTTAGCATTGAAGCCATGGAAAAGCTCGGAAATTGTGCATGCGTCGTTAGAGGTGTTAGAAACTTTGAGGAGATGCTGAACGCAGAGATTCAGGAGACAACCTCGAAGCTCGAGAAGCTCGGGGCGAGGAAGGGAATGAAGGTTAGAGAGCTCCTTGAAATAATCGGTAATTAAAGAGAAGCTTTCCCAAAGAGCTTGTATTATGCGAATTTTCTTAGCAAAACGGGCCGGGAGGGATTTGAACCCACGACTGCGGGATTAAGAGTCCCGCGCTCTTCCTGGCTAAGCTACCGGCCCTATGATGTAGCGAACCTTACGGAGTTTAAGATTTTCTGTTCATCGCTCTCATTCTTACTTGAGAGCGAGAAACTGTCGGCTTTGAACTTAAAAACTTTGTGATCCTCTCTGGGGAGGTAAGAGAAAGAGGCCATTATTATAAGAATGAAAATTTAATCTCTTCTTACCAGAACGTTTTCTGGCTTTCCGGCTGGCGGAGTATATTTCGGCGGATAAATTCCGACTCTCTGGGCCTCTTTTACAAGCCAGTCTCTGTGGTCGGGATGGGCTATGCTTATCAGGGCATTCGCCCGCTCCCTTATAGGATATCCCCTCAGATAGGCCACACCCCACTCCGTTGCCACATACTGCACAGCTGTTCTTGGCACAGTAACAGCGGAACCTTCTGGCAGCGTTGGAAGAATTCTTGAATTGCCATCGTAAGTCGAATATAGGGCCAGGACGGATTTACCTTTTCTATCCTTGCTGAAAAGACAGCCCAGTACAAAGTCAAGCTGTCCTCCAGTTCCGCTTATCTGGAAGAGCTTACAGGAAGGTGTCAGCAGTCCTATCTGCTCCGAGTTTACCTGCCCCATGAGATCTATCTGGGCCGCTTGGTTGAGTGAGAACATCTTGGGCTGCTGCGCTATTATGTAGGGATCGTTTGTGTAGTCCACAGGATAGGCGGCAAAAGCCGGGTTTCTGTTTATGTAGTCGTATAGCTTTCTTGTTCCGATCGTAAAGGTGAATGCAGATCTGCCTTTGTCGATTTTCTTCTGAGTGTTTGTGATTATCCCCTCTTCGACAAGTTCCATTGTACCATCTCCGACCATCTCGGTATGCACACCGAGCTCTTTGAAATCGTACTCTTTTAGCAGCCTCACAACTGAATCTGGTAGAGAGCCAATTCCTACCTGCAATGTTGATCCGTTCTCAATTAGATTTGCCTCTATTATATTTTCTGCAATCATTTGGTCCTGCTCCGTTGATGGGGGTGTAAAGGGAAGCGCCGGAGTCGGGGTTTCATCTTCAACAACGTAGTCGACCTCGGATATGTGGATTGTTTCGTCGTAACCCCCGTTAACCCACGGCATGTCTTTTTTGACCACCACAACAACCCTCTTTGAGGATTCGGCAAGAGCCTTCATGTGGGAGCACGTCACTCCGAAGTTGAAGTATCCGTGCTCGTCCATTTCGGAGGTTACGAGGAAGGAGACGTCGACTCTGCCGTTGTGAACTTCTCTCGTTATCCTTGGAACATCGAAGTACATATTCGGCAGAAATATCGCCGGCCCCAACTCTTTTGCAAAGCACCTACAGCCCATGTGCAGAAATCCGCTCATCCATTTGAATACTTCGCATTCGGGATCCGCTTTTAGGAATTCGTAGGGCAGAATATCTATGAAAGTCGATATGATAACTTCTTGCAGTTCGCTTTTTCTGGCCGCTAGGTGTACATCGATTGCTGTAGCAAAACTCATTGACCCACCGAGTGCTATTGTGGAGTTGCTATTGACGA
>QNUZ01000144.1 GCA_004347865.1 Archaeoglobi archaeon
AGGTGACTGCAGCTGCAGCAATCCGCAGAATTGCAAGAAATATGCATTGGCAACCTGGAACATGTTCTTCTCAACTGGCCCTATGGTTACAAGCCTCGAATTCTGTAAGGGAAAGTTCCACAATCCCGTATACAATATTGGAACGATAAAGGCTGGGGAGACTGTAAAAACATCTGTATACGTTCTGTTCATGCGTCTGGATCTCAGGCAGTCGCAGGAATGGGAGATCAAGCTCAACATTTACTCTGATGAGGGCGTTAAGGCATCGATTCCTGTTAAGTTCTATGCAAGCGATCCAGGCTGGACTTAAAAGAATTAAATTAAAATATTTTTACAGGTGACCAAAATGTTGACAAAAGTTGATAGAATCGGGAAGGACGATAGGGCTCTCAGCGCGATAGTCGGCGTAGTTTTGGTGCTCGCAGTGACAGTCGTTGCGGGACTCGCGCTTTACATGTGGTGGAATTCGATGCAAAGCGCTTCGCAGTCAACAGTCGGCGAGCAGACCAAGGCACAGATAGGTCAGATGATCAGAGAACATGGAACTGTTTCGATAACGATTCCGGGAAGAATGACGAACTGGGAGAAGAAATACAACTACCACTACACTTCTACATCCTTCGACTGGGACAACGACAAGCTCATCTACAAGCCACCATCCTCTGGGTTCTACGTAGGCTCCACTTACTACGAGAACTGCTACAAGGACGAGAGGTTCATAGTGGAGATTCCCGTTGTCATCCACAACCCCAACACCTTCGATCTCACAGGAGTCGAGCTGATCGTAGGCGGCCTTGAAGGGCGCCTTTGGTTCGTTCTTCACTTCAAGAAAACCCCCGACGGGCAGTACGTTCTCCTTGACAAAAACGGAACCGAATTCGCGGGAGTCCTTGGGTACCAGTATGCGGATAAAAAGGACTCAGACAATAGTTACTACAAGTATTATTGGGGCGAACCGGGAAGTTACGGAATCAACGGGAATAAAGAGATGCTAAACTACGATAGTACCGGGAATCTGATTGCCGCTGAAAAACTGAATTACACGGATTATCAGGCTTGGGGCAGTCGAAGTACCACGATATTTGCAAGGAACACCTGGAGCCCCCTTGTTTTGAGGGATGAATACGGGAACAACCTTTATCCATACGCATGCAAGAACGGTGACTGCACGAGTCAGAAGTATGCCTGGGCCACGTTCAACAACTTCTTCACGGGAAAAAGCGGAGGACCGACTTATGCGTTCTGCAAGGACAATCTGCACAATCCGGTGTACGACATTGGAACTATAAAAGCTGGACAGAGTGTGAAAACCTACGTTTACGTCCTCTTCGGCTATCTTGCGGAGAGAACGGGAACGCTTCCAGAGTGGGAGATAACGCTCGAAGTTTACTCCAACGAAGGGGTGGAAGCATCCCTGCCCGTGAAGTTCAGATTAGACGATCCAGACTGGATATAATCCCCTTTTTTATGAACAGCAAAGGAGTCTCGCAGATAGTCTCTGCAGTCCTTCTCGTGGCCGTGGCAACGGTTGCAGCTACGGGTTACTATCTCTGGTTCACAGGCCTTCAGACAAGCACGCAGACGGAAATTGGCGAAAACCTGAAGAAGAGCACTTTGAGGCACTTAAATGAGCTCTCTATTCACGCTATTCCTGCTTACTACTTCTCCGATCGCAGATTTGTTCAGGAAATAGCTGTGGAGCTGGAAAACCTGGGTGTGTGCGATTACGAGGGAGTTCAGATGAAGGTGATGAGCGTTGAGGCGCTCAACGGAAGCGTTGAATGGATCGCCCTGCAGCTTCAGGATGGAGATCTTCTGGACATAAACGGCGGAAAGGCTGGAAGCGTTGAATGCCCGAAAAACTCCGGGATACCATTTTACAGGAAGGATGGGACGATCTGCGGTTTGAATTTTGACCCCTCGAGCAGGGAGTTGCTACACAATCCAACGTACCCCGTTGGACGCATTAGCAAGGGCGAGGGCAAGGAGGCAAGAGCTTATCTTTTCATTAACTCCTCAGCTCCCGGAGACATCTTGATCAGGATATACGCATATAGCAAAGAGGGTGCGGAAGCCCAGAAGCTCATAAGGTTTGTGATCAAATAATGCCCAGCAACGTCGTTTCTGCAGTTCTTCTAACGGCGCTTCTCTTTACATCCCTAGTCTTGGCTGTTGATTTCGCCGTTGAAAGTGTGAAGAGCTTAAAAATGGCGATGGAGGCTGAAAGGGCTGAGAGGATACTGCAAAAATTTGCCTCGCTGGAGAACGGAAGCATATCTTTTTGGGGGGATGGAACTGTTCAGATAAGGGAAAGGGACGTTCTCCTCGACTACTGCGGGATTTCGGAGGTATTAAAAGCTTACAGCATCTGCTACAAGTACAACTTTTCCAAGTGTGTCGAAACCGTCCCCGAGGTCAGTGCGGAGAGCCGGGAGCACGGAGCTATCCTCAATCTGAAAGCCGTGAAGATCTTTCACGGCATAGTTTCGGAGCCCGGAAGGCATTCGATCTTGATTGAAAAGCGCATTTTGCAGGAAAACTGCAACACCTTTGAACTGATAAACCAAACAGAGGATCCCGCTTTGAACCTTTCTGCCAGAATTTCGGAGAAAACACGCTGCGGAGAAAATTTGCGTCTGGAGATTGATGCAGGAAACAGCAGCGAGAGCAGATATGCAGCGATTTTGGAAAGGGGGAAATTAGAAAAAGTAAGGAATGCGAGCTTTGAGGAGATTAGAGATTCATCGAGGTGGCTCTCGGAGATAGGAAATGGTAGTAGAAATCTTGAATACCTGATCGAAACCACTGGATGGCCTCCAGGTTTCTACGGCGTGCTCATATTCTCAAACAGCCACAGAAACGACAATGTGACCTTTTTGGTTTTTGGAAACGCCTCCATAGATTACGGTTTTTCCAAGCTGAATTTCACCGATGTCGAGTGCATAAGAAAAAGAGTTGAAGAGGTGCGCATTTATGAGAAGGAGTGGAATTCCTAGTATTTTGAGGATCAGAAAGCGAGAGATTTTTGTGGATGAAAACTGGGAGGAGGAATTCAGAAATGCGGTCAGCTCCAAAAGCAGAGAAGTTTATCCTGTTGGTGATCACGCCTATGCGAGAATAGATCCCGTTTCCAGAACTTACGAGGTTTTGGAACCTCCGCTGAATGAGGAGGACATAAAAATTCTGAGCATCGCGAGGAATCTGATCCCGAGAAACATGTCTCTTAACTCGAAGAGCCTCAGGGAGACTTTTGAAGAGGCGATGAACTCCTTCTTCAAAACGTACTCTATACCGGGAAGGAAGCGCGTAAAGCTCGGCTACTACCTGTTCAGGGACTTTCTGGGCTACGGGAAGATAGATGCGCTGATGAGGGATTCAATGATCGAAGACATCAGCTGCAGCGGAGCAAATTTGCCCGTATACGTCTATCACCAGCTTTATGGCTCCCTCAGGACGAACATTGTTTTCGGAAAAGAGGAGCTCGATTCCTTTGTTTCAACCCTGGCGCAGCGCTGCGGAAAGCACATATCGATTGCCGAGCCCGTAATCGACGCCTCATTGCCTGATGGGAGCAGGGCAAACATAACATTTCAGAACGAGGTCTCCACCAGGGGCTCAACTTTTACCATAAGGAAGTTCAAGCAGAGGGTTCTGACACCCCTCGATCTCATAAGGTCGGGCTCGATATCGGCGGAAATGCTTGCGTATCTCTGGATTATGATCGAAAGAAAGGCCTCGATCCTCGTAGCTGGAGAGGTTGCAACGGGGAAGACAACCTTGGTCAATGCCTTTTCGCTTTTCATCCCAAGAAACATGAAGATAGTTTCAATTGAGGATACTCCAGAAATAAGGCTTCCGCACGAGAACTGGATACCGCTAGTAACGAGAATGGGGTTTTTCGGCGAGGGGAAAAGCATAACGATGTTCGACCTCCTCAGGGCATCGCTCAGACAGAGGCCTGATTACATCATAATCGGGGAGGTGAGGGGAGAAGAAGCTTTAGCTCTTTTCCAGGCCATGTCCACAGGACATCTGGCCCTCGGAACTATACACGCAAAGTCTCCTAAAGCGGTTATTGACAGGCTTGTCTCCCCTCCAATGAACGTTCCGAAAATCATGGTCTCGCTCTTGGACTGCATCTGCATGCAGACGGTTTTCAGGGATGAGGAGGGAATAAAGAGAAAGACGTCGGGGATCTGGGAGGTGGTCAGCGAGGGTGGGAAAACGTCGCTAAGGGATGTTTTTGTTTGGAACGGGAGATCCTTCGAGTATAGGGGCAGCGAAAAGCTAAAAACAATATCGAAAATCCAAGGCCTCAATCTGGAAAAGGAAATGCATAGGAGAGCCGAAATTCTGAACGATTTGGTTTCCAGAAATCTTGATTTCGAGGAGTTCTGGAAGGTGGTTTCGGATGAATCTCTGGGTTCATAGGCAGATCTATAGACTTTTCGGGAAGGAGATAGATTTCTCTCAGAAACTGCAGTCTTTGAATGTTGCGCTTGAAAAGGCAAACTCGAAATTCACGCCGGGCCTTCTAATTTCGCTGTTTCTGAGCCTTTTTTTATTGCTTTTCCTGTTTTCAGTGCTTTTGTTCGCATTTACAAGGCTTTTCTGGATTTTACTGGCTCCATTGCTGTCTTTTCTGATCTTTTTATATCCCTATTGCAGGATATACTCTAGGAGGGAGAAAATAGACTCTGAGCTTCATTATGCCTTCAGCTACCTATCAACGCTAGTTTCCGTTGGTGTAGCCCCAATTGAGGCCTTCAGATCGCTCAGCATGGACGAAACATTTGAAAAAGAGCTCAGAAGAGAATTTGAGCTGATAGTCATCGACACCGAAGTTTTCGGGAAAGATCTGATCACCGCGCTAAACAAGGCATTGCAAAGAACTCCATCGAAGAGGCTTCAGAACATCCTCCAGAGCATGGTCTCCTCAATTCTGGCGGGAAGCGATTTGAAAAAGGTGTTGATGGATGCATCTGCTGAACTGTCAGAAGAGCAGAGGAGATCCTTTCAGAGAAAAATCTCCAATCTCAGCATTTTTGCCGAATTTTACGTAATAGTATGCCTTTTCGCTCCGGTTCTCCTGATAGTTTTCTTTCCAATCGTTGAAACCCTGAGCAACTTTCTGATGTTCAGAAGCTCTATTTTTGGAAGGCATTTCATAGAGCTGTTCGTGTTCCTACTGATTCCTGTTATTTCGATAGTTCTCCTCGTAATCCTCGATTTGATCCAGCCCAAGGAGGTGAAAATTTGATATTTCTGGTCTTGCAGCTTATCTCAATCTTTGCAGGCATTTTTGCCTTCTTGGCTCTCCCGCTGAGTTTTGACCAGAGAATTTACCTTCTGGTTCTCTTTTCGGCTCTTCCGGTATCCCTAAAACTGTACCTGGACAACTCAAATCTGAGGAGGAAGGAGGATGAATTCACGACTTTTTTGAGGGATCTGACGCTTAACATCAGGACAGGGATGAGCATCACGAAGGCAATCGAGGTTACGGCAAAGGGAAATTACAGGGCGCTGAGAAGGGATCTGGAATCCCTGATGAAGAACTTACACTTAGGCATGCCTGTGGAGAGGGCTTTCGAGATTTTCGGAAAAGAGCAGAAAACAGGAAACATAAAGAGGTCGGTTTCGGTCATTTCTATAGCCAGCAGGTCGGGAGGAAGGATTGGAGAGGTTTTGAGCCTTCTGACTTCAGAGCTACTGAGGGTGAGGGCAAACAGGGCTGAAATGGAGGCCTCGCTTCACGTTTACACAGCTAGTTTATACGTCATATACTTCACCTTTCTTGGAATCGTGATCCTGAGCCTCACAAAGCTTCTGCCGGCGATGGCTTCGGCAGATATCAAAGTCGACCTGCCATACTACACGCAGCTGCTGTTCAGGAGTTCCATGATAATTGCGGTTTTTTCGGGCCTAATTGCGGGAAAAATGGGGCATGGATCGATATACAAGGGATCGATTCACGCTTTAGTAATGTCCCTGATCTGCTTTATAAGCTTCTTCGTGCTGCAATTTTGATAAAACCGAAAAATTTTAAGAGGATTTCAGCTATCATTTCCTCCTTCTTGCCAGAAACGCCGCCGCTGCAGCAACAGCGATGGCTAAAATTGCAAGAACCGTGTATTGTTTGTAGGTCTCTTCCTTCACTTTCTCCGCACCAGAATAGCTTAAAAATGGGTGCCAAGAAAACCCAGAGCTTTGGCTCTGGGATGAATGAGCTTGGCTTTTGAACCGGCAGATGAGGGGAGGGGCGTAAAGCATCCCTTAACGCCGGAAGCTCCCGACTTCAGCTCACCTTAC
>QNUZ01000145.1 GCA_004347865.1 Archaeoglobi archaeon
AGGGCGGGGTTTGTTGCTCAGATCAAAGCTAGGATCCCTGAGATCTGATGAGGACATCACGGGCTATCTGAGGAGGAGAAGAGAAGAAAAAAGATAGGATTATATTTCAAAAATTATCTGAATTTCTGCCTCAAAACTTTCTTATCTATCTTGCCAACACTCGTCTTCGGCAGTTCGTCGACGAAAACGTACTTCTCAGGCACGGCCCATTTCGTGATCACGCCCTGTTCTGCGTATTTCATCAGATACTGTCTGAGTTCTTCAGCCGTAAGCTGCACACCCGGCATCGGTACGATTATTGCCAGTGGCCTCTCCCCCCACTTCTCATCGGGAACCCCGACTACTGCTGCTTCCCTAACCTTTGGATTCAGGCTGAGCAGGTTCTCGAGTGTGAGGGATGATATCCACTCTCCCCCGCTCTTTATCACGTCCTTAAGCCTGTCGACGATCGTTATGTAGCCTTCTTCGTCGATTACGGCGATGTCTCCCGTGTGCAGCCAGCCTCCCGCCCAGAGTTCCTTTGTCTTCTCCTCATCCTTGAGATAGCTGTCGGTTAGCCACGGTGCTCTTACAACGATTTCTCCCATCTCCTTGCCATCTGGTTTGACATCGGTCATGTCCTCCCTTACAACCCTGGCATAAACCAGCGGGAACGGAATTCCAGTCTTGACCGAAAGCTTTACGAGCTCCTCCTCGCTCATATCAAGCAAATGCGGTTTTATAAAAGCCCCTGTAAGAGCGGGACAGGTTTCCGACATTCCGTATGCGGCCATGGTGTATATTCCCTTCTCTCTTGCCCTTCTTGCCAGACCTTCGGGAAGCTTTGCCCCTCCGATCAGGACCTTCCACCCGGGCAATTTGAAGCCTTCTGGCATGTTGTCCACGATCATCTGCAGAATCGTTGGAACGCAGTGCGAATAGGTTACTCCCTCCGTCAGAACCAGCTTTACTATCATCTGAGGCTCGTATCTGCCCGGATAAACATGCTTGTACCCCAGAAGCCACATCATGATGGGTATTTCCCATCCATGGACGTGGAAGAGCGGAGTGAGGGGCATGTACACTTCCTTGTCGCCCGTGAGGCGCAATGGCGAGCGTAACCCGCACATCGCTATGCACCCGCACAGAGCATGCAGAACAAGCTTGCGGTGCGTGAACCACACTCCCTTTGGTCTTCCAGTTGTGCCTGTGGTGTAGCTGAGCGTTGCCATCGTGTTTTCGCTGAAATCAGGGAACTCATAATCTCTACCGGCTTTCTTTATGAGCTCCTCGTATTCCAGATCCGTAAGCTTCGTCTCCGGCATCTTGTCGTCGGTCATCACAACGTAGTGCTTCACAGTTCCGAGCTTGTCGGCCAGCTTCTCCATTAGCGGGATGAAATCCTTGTAGACTAGAACGACTTCATCCTCAGCATGCTGCATCGTGTATAGCAGGTCCTCAGGGCTGAGCCTGATGTTCACCGTGTGCAGGACTGCACCCATTCCAGGTATTGCGAAATAGCATTCCAGATAGCGGTGCGAGTCCCACTCAAGCACAGCTACCCTCGTGCCTTTCTTAACACCCAGCTCTTCCAATGCAGCTGCAAGCTTGTGAACCCTCTTGTAAAGGTCCCTGTACGTGTATCTGTGAATGTCCCTGTAAACTATTTCCTGTTTCGGTGCATAGTTCGCTCCCGTCTCCAAAACATGCTTCATCAAAAGCTGGTAGTCATACGCCATGTTGATCACTACAATAATCAACTCTTAAATTTTTCGAAATATCACATGAAATCCGACAAGAAAGCCCGCAGTTTTAACTTGAAAAATTCATTGAAGCTCAGAAAGGTGTCTGAAGTGAGGAGAACGAACACTTTCATGGTCGAAGGCTGTCCCGCCTTATGGGAACTCGCTGACAGCTGCGCCAGGCTGTACAATGAGCTGAACTTCGAAAGGAGGCAGGCATACATGCGCTGCAGGTGTTTCGAATGGTATCCCAAGCACTCTACGAAAAATATTCCCCGCTTATAGGCTCTGCCACGGCCCAGCAGATAATAAACAAGAACAACGAAGCCCGGAGGAGCTTTCTGGCCTTAAAGAAGCGCCTTAGAAGCAGGAACCTCCCGGCTTTAGCTGTGGAGAGAGTCGATGAAAAATCTAAGGGATCATGTCAACTTGAGCGAAATCAGAACCAGTATCAAACCGCATGCATGAGCCAGGTAGCAGTAGGGGCAGAAATAGCTTATCAAAACAGAGTATGTGAACAAAGATAATGCGCCCACCACCCCCGAAATCTGCCACAGTCTCAGTAGCGAGTTGCGGATGCGCAGGTAGAAGAGAGAGGCTCCCGCAAGGAACCAGAGCAATCCGAAAAGCGGCAGAATGAAGCTTGGAAAGGGAAGTTCTGGAATTTCGCAAGAGTTAACCGGGCAGTAAGGTAGGCTGAAAAGAAGAAGATAATGCTCGTATAGCAGATAGGACGAATCAAGAATACCAATCGAAAACAACAGCGCCGATAAGAACTTCAAGTTCATAGCAAAACTAATTACCGTGAATATTTAAGATTTATGTAGTCCTCAACGCTTTTTTTGACCGACGAATAGTCGTAGCCCTTAACAATGGCATTGCCAATCAATTCACCCTGCAGGTTCTTTGGATTGAAGGTCTTTCTGCCCCTGAACAGAATCAGTGTGTCGCATTTGAATTCCTCGCCATCGGCTTCCACACTCTGAACTCTCTTATCTCCCTCAACGTAAACTTCGGTCGACTTCGTCCTTTCCACTTCGCACTTCCTGCCCAAGACTGTCTCGAGCAGATCAAGGACTTTATCTTCCCCGGCAAGCAGAATCCTTCTTCCAATACTGTATCCATATGCAATCAGCTTTATGGCAGTTTCTGGAGAGAAAACACCGGGAGGCCGCTTACCGTAAGTCCATGGGTTGCAGTCTACTGCCCCCGCTGCGATGACTGCAGAATCGTTTATGATCTCTATCCCCATTGGAGTTAAAACTTTAACTGGGTTTGCGGAAACAACACATCCCCTCTCAACTTCAACTTCGCTTATTGCGGAGTTCATTTCATCTATGAATTTCCCGTAATGTTCCCTGAACTCCGGGATTTTGGTAAATACTAGCAGTTCTCCTCCCGGTTCTCTGAAATCAAAAACCCTTACTTTCACACCTCTCTCTTTGAGCCTCTTAGCGCACAGCAGTCCGCTGTACCCGGCTCCAACGATTACGACCATGCTATCTCCTCCTCTTCGCGGTCCTTCAAAATTCTATCACCAAGCAGTTTCATTATATCTGCCTTGCACTTCTCGCAGTCCATTCCTGCCCATGTTATCTGTTTAACCGCATCAAAGGATTTAAACTGCTCTGCAACTTCCAATATCTGTTTTTTCGTGACCATGTTGCAAAGACAGACAATTTCGTCCTCCGACAGGCTACTACAAATCGATTCTTCATTCTTTGAAGCTCTTACCGGCCTTACAAGACTTTGCTTTCTTCTCAGTTCAAAATGCCTTGAAACCATTTCAAGCACCATTTTGGCAATTGCAGGCGCAGCCGTCAGCCCCGGGCTCTGAATTCCTGCGACGTTTATGAACCTCTCAATCGGTTCGTTTATCACAAAATCGCTTCCAGCAATCGACCGCAATCCCGCGTAAACCGCAATTATTTCCTTTGGAGTTTTCCTGAAGAGTGGAGAAAATTTTGCGATTATTCCCTCGATCTCCTCCCTCTTAACGCTCGTGTCCTCCTTGCTCTCCACATCTACAAGGTTCGGACCCCACAGAGGTTTTCCGTCGAACCCAATGAGAGCTCCTCCGCCCTTTGTTCTCTTGTTTGGCTTCAGCGGAATTGCAACGACTAGGTGATTTGTAAACCCTCTATCGGCAAAAACGATATGGGTGCCCTTTCCGGGTATTATTTTCATCTCATAGCCAACCATTTTTGCGATCTCGTCAGCATAAATCCCTGCACAGTTTATCACGACTTTCGCCTTAAAATCTCCCTTCTTGGTTTTTAAAACGAAGTGATCTCCCCTGTTCTCTATTCCCACTACCTCGCATCCGTAAACGAATTCTACCCCATTCAGCTTTGCAAACATACAAGCCTTTGCGGTCATCTCAACCGGATTCACCACACCCGCAGAAGGGATGAAAACACCACCGTAAACTTTCTCGCTGATATTTGGCTCCATTTCCAGAAGCTTCTTCTTGCTAAGAGCTTCTGCTCTAACTCCATGCATTCTCAGGTAGAGGATTATAAGCGGAATGGCGAGAAACGTAATCGGATTTTTCGCGACCGTAATTAAGCCCACCCGTTTGAACTGGAAGCCCAGCTCTTCAGCCTCCGCATCCATCATCCTATTCCCTTCCAGACATAGCCTGCTCCTTAAAAGCTTAAAGGGGAGCTGGAATGGATGAATGATACCCGAACATGCCTTGGTCTGCTCAAGTCCGGGTGCAAGCTTCCTCTCAAGGACCAGAACTTTTAAATCATATTTCGAAAGCTCCTTTGCAATAAAACTGCCAGTAACCCCTGCCCCAATTATCGCAATGTCATTCAAGTTCCCACCGCCTTTAAAGTGGTCGAAGAATATTTATTCTTTTCTAATAATCCTGATACAGGTGATCCGATGAGCTACGTTCTAGGAATCGACGCAGGCACCACTGGCATTAGAGCCGGGGTTTACTCCCTTGAAGGAAAACTCGTTGCCCAGAGCTACACTGAGTTCCCGAGCTACTATCCACATCCTGGCTGGGTCGAGCAAAATGCGGAGGACTGGTGGAAGAGCGTCGTTAAAGCCTGCAATACAGCAGTAAAGCTCGCGAATGGGCAGGATGACATCTTCGCGATTTCGGTTACAAACCAGAGAGAGACGATTGTACCGGTTTCCAAAACAGGAACTCCTTTGACAAGAGCAATCGTTTGGCAGGACAGGAGGACTGTGGAGGAAGTTAGAAGGATAAAGTCGATTATGGGCGAGGAAATCTCCAAAATAACGGGATTGAAGCCGGATCCGTATTTCTCGCTACCGAAGATCCTATGGTGGATGAAAAATCAGCCAGAGATCGTCGAGAAGACTTGGAAGTTTATGCTCGTGCACGATTACCTGGTGTACAAACTCACTGGAAATGTCGTTACGGACTATTCAAATGCATCCAGAACCATGCTCATGGACTTAAGGAAAAGAAAGTGGTCGGATAAGATTGCAGAAACATTCGGAGTCGATTTGGAAAAGTTTCCTGAAATTAGAAATTCAGGAGAAGTTGCCGGAGAGCTAAAAAACAGGGAAATAGACATAAGATCTGGTCCTATCGTTGCCGTAGGCGGGGGAGACCAGCAATGCAGCGCCTTGGGTCAGGGTGTGGTGGAGGAGGGAAAGATAAAGTCGACAACAGGCACTGGAACCTTCATGATCGCCCCGGTGGAAAAAATGTACGGCGGGAACATCATTTACTCCGCACATGTGGTCCCAAAAATAGTCGCTGAGGTGAGAATTTTCACAACCGGGAGTCTTCTTGAGTGGGTTAAGAAAAATTTCTTTCAAAATGAAACCTATGATGTGCTAAATGCTGAAGCAAAGGTTTCTGGTGTTGGGGCCCGTGGCTTGATGGTCTTTCCCTTTTTCTCCGGTGCCGGATGCCCGCACTGGAATCCAGAAGCAAAAGGGACAATTTATGGGTTAACTCTAGGCCATTCAAGAGGGGACATAGCTAGGGCAGTCATGGAAAGTGTCGCTTTCGAAGTTAAAACGAACATAGACTTAATGGAGAGTTTAGGAATAAAGATCGCTGAACTGCGACTCGATGGTGGTGCAGCCAAGAGTGCACTCTGGAACCAGATTTTCGCGGACGTGACCAAGAAACCATGCTTGGTTTCAGAAGATGTAGAGGCCACAGCCAGAGGAGCCGCAATGCTGGCATGTCTATCTGCAGGATTGTCGCTGAAATACGTTCTCGAAAAGTTTGTTCCCCGCTTTACAGTGATACTCCCTTCGGGTATAGACTATTCAGAAGTCTACGAGAGGTACAAAAAGCTGAGAGAGAACATTTTGTTTTCATCAAATATATAAAATTCTAACTCAAATTTTGGACTTTTTGCTTTGAAATCCCCTTGGATTTGAAAAGAGATGAATTAGTTTTTCTTCCAGTTTCCTCCCCCATCATTTTTGGTCAATTCCAAAAAAATAAAATATCCTCCGGCAACCATGCAATATGCTTCTTCTGGAGCAGGAGGCCAAGGAGCTTCTGGAGGGCTACGGGATCAGGACTGCGAAGGGGGTTGTCTGCGGG
>QNUZ01000146.1 GCA_004347865.1 Archaeoglobi archaeon
AACGAAAATGCCTTGTTTAGGAAAATCGGAAAAGTTTTTTAAAAAACCTGCCAAGGATATTTGTATGCCCCTAACCCCGATGGAAATCTACAAGCTTCTGCCGAAAACAAACTGCAAGAAATGCGGGGAACAAACCTGCATGAGTTTCGCTTTTAAGCTCATAAACAGAGAAAAGAAACTTGAAGACTGCAAACCGCTATTTGAAGATAAAAGATATGAATTACAGCTAAAAAAGCTCCAGGAAATGCTGAAGCCACTTGCCGAAGCAACCGAAACAGGATTAATAGTGAAAAGCGAGAAATGCAACGGATGCGGAAACTGCATCGTCGTTTGCCCGGTTCACGTTGAAAAAGATCCGCATGGTGCCGGAATCGGGAAGGGACCTTCAATACCTGATCCGATTTACCGCATCGAGAACGGGAAGCTTGTCATCCTCAACATGCATGCCTGCAGGAGGTACGGAAAGAACAGAATTCTCTGTGTGGTCTGCAGGGAAAACTGCCCGACGGATGCGATAAGCTTCTTGGAGGGGTGAAAATGATCTGCACAGGCTGTTCATGCCTCTGCGATGATGTTGAGATCGCCGAAGGAAAGATCCTGAACGCATGCGAGAGGGGATACAGGCACATTTCAAAGTACATGGAAAACAGGGCAAAGCCCGCGGTTGAAGGAAAGGAGGTCGATCTGGACAGAGCAATAGAAGCTGCTATTGAAATGCTAAAATCCGCAAAAAATCCAGCGATCTACGGGCTTGACACTTCAACGATTGAGGCACAAAAAACTGCAGTTAAGATTGCAAAAAAGCTGAACTGCTACATCGACGATAACTCCTCCTTCTGCCTCGGAGAGTTCGTCGAGGCCATACTCAGGAAGGAACTCCCGAGCTCGACCCTCGAGGATGTCAGAGACAAGGCCTACGTTATTGTATACTGGGGAACGAATCCCTACCACAGCCTTCCCAGGCATCTGTCCCGGTACAGCTACTACCCAAGGGGGGCGAAGAGGCAAAGGGGATACGATGAGGATCGATACCTTGTGGTTATCGATATCAGAAAAACCGAGATCGCAAAGCTCGCAAAAAAGAACGCGAAGTTCATCAAGGTTGAAAACGATCTGGAGCTCGTGGATTCCTTCATGAAGGCCCTGGACGGGAAGGCGGGAAAATACGACGTGGCGGGAATTCTAAGGGAAATGAAAAAGGCCGACTTCAACGTCGTCTTTGGCGGGCTGGGGCTAAAATACGGGCTAAGGGGAAACTTCAAGGCCTTCATTGAGCTCCTGAGAAATATCAACAAGTTTGCACCCCTCTACTTTATCCCGTCAGGTTTCCACGCAAACATGAGGGGTTTCAACGAGACCCTTTTTGAAGCAGTAAATGCTGTGAACAGCTACAGCTTTTCCTCTGCGTCCTCCTCACCAGAATTCGCGTTTACAGAGCTGTTAAAAAGAGAGAAAATCGATACTGCGCTTATCGTTGGAACGGATCCGATTGCTTCTTTGCCCTACGAAGCCTCGAGTAAGCTTCCGAAGATCAAGAAAATCGTAGTCGATCCCAGAAAAACGCTCACATCAAGAATCGCCGAAGTTGTCATACCCTCAGCCTTCTCCGGAATCGAGAGCGGCGGAGAAATGGTTAGAAGCGACGGGGTTCGGATCAAGCTAAAGCCCATAGCCAGTTCTGAATTTGACGACGTTTACGTGCTGAAAAGAATTCTGGAGGGATTGTGATGATGCGGCTGACAAGACTGATCAAGTTCGAGACGAGAATCGTTGTCGCGAGGGTTTCGGAAGAAATAAGGAAGGCAACGATATACCTGAATCCCGAATTCGCGAAGAGGTGCGGGATAAAGGAGGGGGACGTTGTAGCCGTTTCAAGGGGCAACAGGGGGCTCAGGTTCAGGGTGAAGCTTCTCGAAACGGCACCGGAAGATGGAGGGATAATTCCGAACTCCATATTCTCAAACTTTCTTGCGGACTTCGAGAGCTTTAAGAGCTTCAGGGCAGATATAGAACTGAGCGAGGGAGATGAGAGCACGGAGGAGGATGTGATCAGGATTATCATGCAAAGGAAGTAATCCCATCCTTAAAAATAAAAAATAGAGATGATAAACGCTCCACTCTGCAAAAAGATTTATTTATTAATGCTAAATAGCAGACATGGACGCTACTCTTGACAGATTTTTCACTCTCTTCGATAAGGAGCAAGAAGACGATAACTGGGCAATCGAAAGCGTGAGGGAGTATCAAAGGATGCTATCAGAAAAACTTGAGGAGGCATACAGGGTTGCTGAGGCAGCCAGATCGAAAGGACTTGATCCGGAGCCAAAAGTTGAAGTTCTGATCGCAAAGGACATGGCTGAGAGGGTTGAAAAGCTAATAGGGCTGAAAGGACTGGCGAGGAGGATAAGAGAACTGGAGGAGGAGGGACTGGAAAGAGACAGGATTTGCTTCAGAATCGCAGATGAGATAACGGAGGGAAAATTCGGAAGGATGGACTTTCTCGATGCAATAGATAAATCCATAAGAACTGCGGTAGCAATAATGACCGAAGGCGTTGTTGCGGCACCTATAGAGGGCATCGCAAAGGTCTCAACCGACAAAAACGCCGACGGGAGCAGCTACCTGAAGGTGTACTACGCCGGCCCCATAAGGAGTGCGGGCGGTACTGCTCAGGTCATCTCAGTTCTCATTGCGGATTACGTCAGGAGAAAGCTCGGAATCGGGGGATACATTCCGACGGATGAGGAAATTCTGAGATACTGCGAGGAGATACAGCTCTACAAAAAGGTTGCCAACCTCCAGTACCTGCCCACAGACGACGAAATAAGGCTGATAGTCTCAAACTGCCCCGTTTGCATAGACGGGGAGCCAACGGAGGAGGAAGAGGTTTCCGGCTACAGAAACCTTCCTAGAGTTGAGACGAACAGGATAAGGGGAGGTATGGCCCTGATAATAGCCGAAGGAATAGCCCTCAAGGCTCCGAAGCTGAAAAAGATGGTGGATTCGCTGAAAATAGACGGCTGGGATTGGCTTGAAAGGCTGATAAAAAAGGATTCGGAGGAGGAATTCGACGTTAAACCGAGGGGCAAGTACCTCTCGGATTTGGTCGCAGGAAGGCCCGTGCTTTGCCATCCCTCAAAAAAAGGAGGATTCAGGCTCAGGTACGGAAGGGCCAGAAACTCCGGGCTTGCGACCGTAGGGATAAACCCGGCGACGATGGCCCTGATCGACTTCATAGCTATAGGGACCCAGCTAAAGATAGAGAGACCCGGAAAGGCTGGAAGCGTTGTTCCGGTGACGACGATTGAGGGCCCAACTGTCAGGCTGAAGAACGGGGATGTTCTTAGAATAAACAGCTTCAAGGAAGCCCTAGAGCTGAAGAACGATGTTGAGAAAATCCTGGATCTCGGGGAGATTCTAATAAACTACGGGGACTTTCTGGAAAACAACCACCCCCTCATGCCGGCCTCTTACACAAGGGAGTGGTGGGAGCTTGAAACCGGAATAAAGGATGCACACATCGATGAGGACACAGCCCTAAAGCTCTCGGACGAACTTGGAGTTCCAATGCATCCGGATTTCACGTATCTATGGCACGACATAAGCCTTGAAGACTTCTGCTACCTAAGGGACTACATAAGCGAAAAGGGAAAGATAGAGGGTCAGAAAAAGGGCTGCCTTTTCATGCCATTCGACAGAAGGACAAAGGAGATTCTCGAAAATCTCCTCGTCGAGCACAAGGTAAGGGACGGGATCGTGATCGAAAGGTGGAAGGTGCTCGTGAGATGCCTCGGCCTGGACTTCAAGCTCAGAAAGATCGGGGAGGTGAGGGGCGAGAGCGTTCTTGAGGCAATAAAGAACGTCTCAGGTATAACTGTCAGGCCGAAGGCTCCAACAAGGATAGGGGCCAGGATGGGCAGGCCGGAGAAATCAAAGGAGAGGAGGATGAGCCCCCCACCCCACTTGCTTTTCCCGGTTAGCTTTGCCGGAGGAAAAAGGCGGGACGTCAAGAGCGCCCTGGATCACAGAAACGGATACAATTCCGCGAAGGGGCTGATAGAGGTTGAGATTGCGCTGAGAAGGTGCAAGGTCTGCGGAAAGGAGACCTTCTGGCTTAAGTGCGAATGCGGGGGAGAAACAGAGCAGCTCTACTACTGTCCGAAGTGCAGGATAAGGGACACCTCGGAGTTCTGTAAAAAATGCGGGGGGGAAATGAGGGGATACGCGAAAAGGGCGGTTGACATAAAGGCGCTCTACGAGAGAGCGCTTCAGAATCTCGGGGAGAGGGACGAATTTGAGGTTGTAAAGGGGGTTATCGGGCTCACCTCGAAGAACAAGATTCCGGAGAGGATAGAGAAAGGGATTCTCAGGGCAAAGCATGATGTTTACGTCTTCAAAGACGGCACGATCAGATACGACATGACAGATCTTCCGCTAACGCACTTCAAGCCAAGGGAGATCGGTGTGAGCGTTGAAAAGCTGAGGGAGCTTGGATACAGAAGAGACTACATGGGCAGAGAGCTCAGGAGCGAGGACCAGATTCTTGAGCTCAAGCCGCAGGACATTGTGATATCCAGGGACTGCGCGGAGTACCTGCTGAGGGTTGCGAGGTTCATAGACGACCTCCTGGTGAAGTTCTACAAAACCGAGCCATTCTACAGGGCGGAAAAGATCGAAGATCTGATCGGACATCTCGTTATAGCCCTCGCCCCGCATACATCCGCAGGCGTTCTCGGGAGGATAGTAGGATTCGCCGATATCCTTGCATGCTACGCTCATCCGTACTTCCACGCCGCAAAGAGAAGGAACTGCGATGGGGATGAGGACTGCATCATGCTCCTTCTCGATGGCCTCCTGAACTTCTCAAGGCACTTTCTGCCGGAGAAGCGAGGAGGGAGGATGGATGCCCCACTCGTCCTGACCGTTTTAGTGGATCCGAGGGAGGTCGACAAAGAGGTTCACAACATGGACGTCGTTTCAGGTTACCCGCTAGAGTTCTACAGGGCAACCCTCGAGTTCTCGGATCCAAAGGTTTGCGAGGATCTGATAGAGAAAGTAAAGGATCGTCTGAGCCTTGAAACAAGGTTCTGCACGCTAAAATTCACCCACGACACTGATATAGCGCTTGGAGTGAAGGAAAGCGCCTACAAGAGGCTGAAGACTATGGAGGAGAAGGTTGAAAGGCAGATGGAGCTTGCAAGGAGGATTTCGGCAGTTGAAGAGCACGATGTTGCTGAAAGGATAATAACGATCCACTTCCTTCCGGACATAATAGGGAACCTAAGGGCCTTCTCAAGGCAGGAATTTCGCTGTGTTGAGTGCAACGAGAAGTACAGAAGGCTCCCGCTCAGCGGAAGGTGCAGAAGGTGCGGTGGAAATCTGACGCTCACCGTTCACAGCAGCTCCATAGTCAAATATCTGGAGCTTTCGAAAAAGCTTTGCGAGGAATACAACGTCTCCGAATACACCAGACAGAGGCTGAGGCTCATAGAGTACGAGATAAGATCGCTGATTCAGGAGAACAAGCAGGTAACTCTCATCGACATCCTCGGATGATCGAATTTCTGGCCGAGAACCTCAATTGTTCAGGTGAGAGACCTGATGGCAACAACCAGAAGGAAAAAGATCGAGAACAGGGAGAAGGGAAGCAGGATCAGATTCGGGGTCACCCTCAGGGCAATTCCATCCCACCTTCTGTTCACGATTCCGACGAAAACCAGAGTGTAGGGTATGACTATTCCGGAAAGGGCCTTAAGCTCGAAGGAGTCGCTCCAGAGGAAAACAAGGAGCCAGGAGATTGCGGTTATTATTCCAAGGGGATGAAGAGCCTTTAGAACCCTTTCCGGGCCGAAGAAGATCGGGGTGTTTTTGAGCCCAGCCTTCTTGTCGAATTCGTAATCCGAGACGGCCGTCGGGATATAGAAAGTCGAGGCGAGAAGGAATGCGGAGACGTAAACGAGCAGCGGCTGCTCTGAGTTGCAGGCAGAAACCCCGGCGTAGAAAACCAGAACCGCTGCAAGAGCGTTGCAGATGACGTCAGCCAGTGGGTAGGCCTTGAACCTTGGCCAGGCTGAGTAAAGGTAGCCGATTGCGTTTGCGGCGAGCATTGCAAAGAAGAAGCCTTGGTTTATGAGAAGGGCGAAGAACTGGGAGGCCAAGAAAGAGAGAATTGCTATTATCCAGGCCGTACTGACGCTTATCTCCCCCGTAACAAGGGGTTGCTTCGAGAGGTCAAGATCCTTCGTCCTCCCGTCGTGAAGCCTGTCAAC
>QNUZ01000147.1 GCA_004347865.1 Archaeoglobi archaeon
CCGATGCCGAGGATATCCCCGTCCCCGGCTGAAACTATCACCGTGAGCTCCGGATTTGCGAGCTTTATTCCAGATGCAACGGGAATTGCCCTTCCGTGGATCGTGTGAACGTTGCTGCCCCTGATATAGTATACGATCCTGGAAGAGCATCCTATTCCGCCAACGATGACAAGCTTTTTTGGATCGATTTCCAGCTCCGAAACAGCTTCACGAAGCGCAGTCAGAATTCCGTAATTTCCGCATCCAGGACACCACTGAATCCATGCATCCGTGCGATATTCATGCGCCTTCACCGAGAATCACCTCCCTTCTTCCACTAAGAGCCTCTTCAATTGCCCTATGAACTTCGTTAACATAGATGGGCCTTGCATTCAGTTTTCTCGCAACGCAGTCAATTTTGCAGCAGCAATTCAGGAGAAACGACAGCTGGCCGGAATTTGATTCTATGCAGAGAACCTTTCCGCTTATCTCATCCGAGATGTCGGGGAAAGGCCAGAGAATCCTAAGCTGGAGGAACTTTGTATGAAATTCCGATTGCTCGATCGCTTCCAGTATCGCATTCTTCGTCGATCCGAAAGAAATTATCGTCATCTCAGCGTTTCTTTCACCATAAACGGAGTAACTTTTCTCCGCAACATTTTCTGCAAGCTTTCTGAATTTCCTAATCCGCTTGAGCATCATTTCCTCCCTTAAAACCGGATCCTCGCTCGCAAATCCGTATTCATTGTGCTCGAGACTGCTGACGATCATCGTCGCCATCCCAACCGGAAGAAACGGGCTTATTCCATCTTCAGTGATCATGTATCTCAGATAATTTTCAGAAGGAGCGGAAAATTCCCTTTTCGGCAGGGGGGCGAATTTCTCCCTTTCCACGGCTGCAAGCGAGGAGGCTATGTACTTGTCGAGCAGATGAACGACCGGCATTTGGAAATCCTCCGCAAGTTTAAAAGAGAGTCGAACATCTTCAATTGCCTCCTCATGATCGCCCGAAGCAATTACGGCCTTAAACGGATCTCCGTGCCCGGAGAAAATTGCATGAAGCAGATCCTGCTGCCCTGTCCTCGTAGCAATCCCGGTGCTGGGGGAAGCCCTCATCCAGAGCGTTATGACTATGGGAATCTCGGCCTGGACTGCAAGGCTTATCATCTCATTCATCAGGCTGACTCCGGGACCGCTTGTTGTAACCGCTGCCCTCAAACCGGCAGTGCTCGCTCCAAGGGCCATTCCAATTGCTGAAATTTCGTCCTCCGCCTGAACGGTTATCGTTTTTCCCCTGTTTTCCTCGAGAAAAAGGGCCTCATCCGTTGCGGGAGTTATAGGATAAAAGCTCATGAATTCGATTCTGGAAAAAAGCTTTGAAAGCGCAACAGCCTCGCAGCCCGTCAGAATTAGTTTCTCACGCCTTATTCCGTCGGGGATTTCGCCCCTCTCCATTCCGGCCACTTCCTCCAGCGCTATTTCCACCGCAGCCAGATTGATTTCGGGACTCTGAAACTGCTTTTCCACAGCTTTTCTTATCGTTGATTCGTCGAGGCCGAGCAGGTAAAGCCCTGCAGACAGCCCCATGACATTCAAAGCCCTCGAAACAGAGCTCATGGGCTTTTTCACAGTTTCAGAAAGTTTTCCGATCAGTTCTGCCATCGGAAGCGTTACCAGGTTCAATTCAAGCTTTTCCAAAATCTGACCCAGCGTAACGCTGCCATACGCCGCTTCTATCCTGCTTTTCAGTTCCCTGCTCATCGATGGGATTTCAGAAGCCTTCTTTTCAAGGCTGCCTTTATCACAGACCAGAACTGCCTTTTTTCTAAGATTGCGAAAGTGTGTGAAAACGCTCTCCGCATCCAGTGCTATCAGCGCATCCAAGGGCATTCTCAGCGCTTTCCCGCCGACCCTTATGTGATAATAGCTGTGCGCTCCGACTATGTTGCTGTGATATTCCCTGCTGCCGAAAACCTCGTGGCCCTTTATTGCGAATGCCCTCACCGCTATCTGTCCCGCAGACTCTATTCCGCCTCCCTGAAATCCGCCTATTGCTATGCTGAGGTCAACCCTCATATATCTCCTCCCTGTAATCGCTGTCCAAAAAAACGCCCCTGAAGATTCTGTGACCCCTTTCCATGTGACTTTCGAGCTCCAGAAAACTAATTAGGGATTTGCAGTCCTCACACCAGAAGAATTCTCCTTCCAGCTTGATTTCTGTGTAGAATTCACAGGAGAAATCCCTTAGGCTTATGCTCTCTCTTTTAGCGCAGAAACCCAAGTAATAGTATTTTATGTGAGGTGCCCAGTTTCCGCACCTCTCGCATTTTTTGCGCATGATTTTTCTGTTCTCTATTTCTTAAAAGATTTTTTGATTGCAAAAAAGAAACGAAAAAGGCTTTTATATTTTCGACCACTCTGATCATGAAGAGCAGAATAGCCGAAGTTTTAAAGCTAAAATTTGAACCCGTAGCAATAATCTGGAGCGATGAAATACCGGAAGGGGCAAAACGGTTCAAGAAGGGGCAGTGGGGGTGCGTCATCTGGATGCTGGCAAGAGCTGCAAAGGGCGAAATCGTTGCATTTGACAGGGAGCACTACGGCTGCCAAGGCGGCGCAACAGGACTCGGATTTGGAAACAGATACTACGATTTCATCGGGGGAATAGAAGGATTCTGCAGATTTCTCTCCACGGGTTTCAAGGGCTGGAAAGAGGAAATCCTTGAAAAGATTAAAGACGAGCTCAGAGGCGAGCTATACGAGAAAATGCTGAATGGCGAGAGATATAAGAAAAGCCCAGAACTTGTCAGGAAGTTCATTGAAAAATTGCCGGCGGTTGAAATTCAGAAAAAATACGTCATATTCAAACCGCTGAGCAAGATCGAGAACGAAGAACCCGTTGTCGTTGTATTCATTGCAAATCCGCACCAGCTCTCGGCACTCGTTGTTCTTGCGAATTACTCCAGAGAAACAAACGACAACGTGATCATCCCAATGGGTGCAGGCTGCCATCAGATAGGAATATATCCCTACAGGGAAATGAGTTCGGAAAGACCGAGGGCCGTTGTAGGGTTGACGGATTTGGATGCGAGGCTGAACGTTCGCGCTTTAATCGGAGATGACGTTTTCACATTTTCTGTACCATACAGCATGTTCAGGGAAATGGAGGAAAATGTGAAAGACAGTTTCCTGGAGATCGGAACCTGGACCAAGCTTATGAAATACGTATGATTTCTAAAAATTTAAAACCGTTCTGGTCTAGCATTAACTTTCATCCCTTCCCTCCTCTTTTCATGGGAGGGCCTTCGGGGTGAACGGAAGAAGCCCCCACATCCATCTGGTATTCTTCACAGCTCGCATTCGGAGCATTTCATTCGCCTATACCCATTCGGGCTTAATTTTTCCCCACATATCGGGCAAGGCTTCAACGTATGTAATTTTCAATTCAAGTTTATAAAACTTACGTTAGAAAGAAGTTTGTAACCCTTGCTCTTAGCGTACTCGACAAGTCTCTGTTTCTGTCTCTCCAGATCTTCTCTCTGATCCGCCGAGCTTACCCTGGCATAAATCGCGACCCTGCCTTTTGGTGCTTTCTCGCCAAGCCTCTTAATCTCGCTCTCAGGGTACCTGTATTTACCGCCGGGCGTTTTAATGTACTTGATCTTCCCCGAGTAAGCCCACTTCTTCACAGCAGCGTAAGATACACCGAATATCTTAGCAACTTCACCGGTCGTGCAGAGCTTCTCAGGCATCTGGTTATTTTAGTAATTCAAGTTAATAAAACTACGCTAAGGAGAGACTGCTTCATAACCCCCACTCCTTCAACTTTGAATCCCACTTCTGCACCCAATTCTACAAGCCGAATTCCTCTATAAATTCTCTGATCTTTTCGTACTTCTCGAGAAATTTGAATCCCTTGTCTGTTAGCGTATAGTATTTCCTGCCGTTTTCGTCGTATATTTCTCTCACGAATCCTTTTTTTAACAGCTCCTCCATGTATCTGTTGAAATTTTGCGTGGACAGGTTTGAGTGCCTTAAGAGCGGTGTCGGAAGTATAGAGTTTCCGTGTTTCCTGATTGTGTTTAGAATGTCGTGGACTATCTCTAATTTGTCCCTCCTCATTTATCCACCCTTTAGAGTCTTCTTAATACTTCGTAGCCGATAATAAGGATCACCACGACGGAGAGACCGTATATGAAAATTCTGAACTCCTTAAGCAGGCCAAAGGCTAGTGAGGAGTTCAGTAGCCAGAAGATGAAGAGGAGGAGATACACCGGGTAAACCTTTGGAATTTTTCCGGAGCTATAGTACCGGTAGTTTATTAGAATAACTATCAAAAGTATTAGAATCAACAAAAGCTGGAAAATTAAAAAGGCGGGCAAAAACCTGAAGATGAGGATTGAGAAGCCTGCAAGGAGTGATATTATGTGTATGACCACTTCTCCGAAATGGGTTACCATTCTGTTCCATAACAGGCTGTAGATTGCGTAGAGAATTGAAACCGAGCTCGTATAGGCGAGAAAACCAACGCTAAAAGACATGATCCCCCTAGCATCTTCGAAGGGCTTGCTATCAAAGACGACTCCTGAAGCGAGTAGAATAACGACGATAAATCTCATAAAGTAGGCCAGGCCGAGAAACAGGAAGATGTTCGCAAAAAGGTGGAAACCAAAGTAATCCGTTAGCCTGTATACCTCCCTTATCTTGCGGTAGATAAGGAAGCAGGCTAGAAAGATCGTCAAAAAGTAAACTGTTTCAAGCCCAACAAATTCGATTGGCGGCATCATTGGCGGTGTGGCCATGATGGATGTTGTCTGAGTCAGTTATAAAGGTAGATGGAACTCTGGTATATTTTTTGTCCTTCGGGTTGAGGATGGGTTCTTTCAGTGGACTTCTGATTCGCACTCCTTAAATATCATCCGCCGTCTCTCTACTCATGAGAACTTTGATCCTTGCACTTGCTTTAATGGCAGCATTGACGCCAGTTTTTGCCCAGGATAACGCAAGCGTTTCAATGCAGAGCCTGAACGTTTATCCGCAAAGATTATTCGTTGGAGATTATGCTGTTGTTTCCGTAACGATCTACAACCCCACGGATAGGTGCGTTAAAATCAATTCGCTCGACATTTACGGGGAAGGGATAACCCCGGAAAGTCTGAGTCTGGGCTATGTCCCGCCCAAATCGACCCATACACTCAGCTTTTCAGTTAGAGCAGTTGAAAGCGGAGTGCATAACGTTGGAATAGTGCTTAACACAGAAGAAGGCTCAATAAGCAGCTTTTTTACCCTTTTTGTTGAGGATAAGATGCCAGAGATTTACTTTAAGGGAACCGTGAGACTGGGAGAAATAAACAACCTCACCCTTGTCATATCATCCCCGGTGGAGATAGAAAACGTGGCTATAGCCCCTCTTTTTGAGTCTCAGCCAAATAAAATAGTTCTGAAGTCCGTGTCTGGCTTGGCTGAGGTTCCGATAGTGTTCTACGGGAATGAAGGGAGTTATAAATTCAGGATATCCTTTTACAGCGGAAATAACTATCACAGCTATATCGCGGAAATAAATCCGAGGACCGAATCTGCCCGGGGACTAGCAATCAACTTTTCAGCACCCTTCACGGCCGTTTCACTGTATGACGTCGTAGAGATAGATTTGGAAATAACTAACCTCATGAGTGACTCTTTGAGTTCTGTAAAGCTTTCGGCTTATTCAAACAGCGGTAAAGTTCTGCTTTCGGCAAGTGAAATTCCCGAAATCGCGGCAGGGGAAAAGAAAAATGTTAAGCTTCTTTACTCTCCAGAGAGAGCTGGGGAGGATAAAATAAAACTGGAAATCGCGTACAGGGATAGCTTGGGGGGCGAAGGGAGAATTGAAAGAGAAATTGGGGAAATAAGGGTCAACAATGAAACAGCCGTTAAGATTGTGGGAGTTGATATATCAACGAGGAGAATTGCAACAACAACCACAGCGGGCGGATTTCCGATGGGAAGGACTACGACTACTACAACGACTCCGGTAATGGAGATAACTGTCTCTGGAGAAGTCGCAAACGGTGGTTTTGGACAAGCAAGGAATGTAATCGTTTATCTTGATTTCGGAAACAGGACCGAAGAGTTTTTGATAGGAACGATATCTCCTTCAGATTCGGATAGCTTTAGCATTCCGGCGACTGGAAGTGAGAGAAGCGTGAGGGTAACTGTAGAATGGATCAACGATTTAGGGGAAATCCATAGGATATCTAAGACATATCAGCTAGCTCAGAGA
>QNUZ01000148.1 GCA_004347865.1 Archaeoglobi archaeon
TCCTTTGTTAGATTGACTTCAGCTTTGGCATTGTATTTTACATTCTTAAGCAGTAGCGCAAAGGACATGTTGAATCCATATTTGTAGCTCAGCGCGAGATCATCCCCCTTTGCAACTGAACCGTTAAAGCTTGGAGGCTCTCTGCTTATCACAACGAAGGGCGCGATGAGCTTGAAAGTTGGATTTCCGTATCCGTCGACCGAAACTGCAATGACGGCATAGTATCCCTGAGCCATACGCCTGAGCTCTCCAGGAAGTCCGACAGATATGGAGGAGTTGTTAAGCCTGAAGTTTGAAAGATCTATCGAGTTAATCCTTATCGTTTCGGTCAAATTCCCGCCGACAGTGAAGCCGCCCTCCTTGACAATTACTTCCATCCTCTTTGTTGTCTCGTTGAATCTGACTTTGGCCCAGCCAGAGCCGTTGAACGCGTAGGCGTATTCGGTCATGTTAAGGATCTGCGGGATCGTAAGGCTCTTCAGTTTGCTTTTCAGCTCATCCACATCCGTGCTGAAGAACTCTGATACCTTCGCATTGCTGAGCTTCACCACCATCGGCATCGCGTTTGGATCCTGCTTTATACCTATCCAGACATCTAGCTCGCTGTTATTGCTGTAGATCGCAAATTCCGGAAAACTCGTCAGGGAAGTGTTCGTAATCCCTGTTGTTTTAAAATCGTAGTGGGCCTTTTTTGCTAGGATCAGAGTTCTATCAAGAGCATTTACTGGAATCTGGATTTTTTCTGCATTGTAGAACTCGAATTCGGCAACGCTTTTGTTGTAGAAATCGTAGAAGCATATTTCCGTAACATTCATCCCTGCAACGGTGTTTGGAGAATCCCTTTCGGCGCAGACAAAATTCTGCGCCTCGCAAATGCAAATGCAAACTAGTGCTAGAAGACAAATGCTAACCGATTTCATAAACTCTTTAAAAAACTTATATTTAAAAACTTTTTTCTTTTTAAATTTGTTCCAATATAATAATTAATTGAATATATTTAACCTGTTGAATTTTGCAAAAGTTCATTCAAATGATTTTCAGACTACTCGACCAAAAACCGAAAGATTGGGAGAGTGGGGGATTTAATCGTTTTAATCGTACCCCCCGTTCGCGCAACTTCAGACGGCGCTACAGTTCTTCACCATTTCAAATTCACGGATCAAAGGCTAAAAAATCCGGCTAACTTATAATCCCAAGCCACACTACGCATGCAACTTTCTTTTTGTAAAGCTTCCTCCAAACGTAGTTCCGATTTTTGGAAAGGTTTAGCGCGTATCTTTCATCGTTCTTTCTGGTAATCTTTAGCATTCCGCAGTCCAAGCTGATTTTGCCGACGGGTGGATTTACATGCCATTCCTAGAAGAGTTTGTCGTAAACTACCACCTCCTCAGACTAACGTCATCGAGCATGGATCTAGACAGATCGATCGAAAACAAGGAGATGCTGGTCTTCTCGCTGCCCGAATCGTTCCATCCGAAGGCCACAGCGCTTATAGCGTCCGCCCTACTCATCCGGATATACTACACACAGCTCTTCCGTCTCAAAGAGAAGGAGCACGGGCGTGTTTTCGTTATAATAGACGGGTTCGAAAGGCTGGCGAGATTTTCGGAGACTGCAGGGATAATTGCAGAAAAGCTTGGAAAAATGGCTGAGATTGGGCTTCACATGATAGTTGCGATCCAAAACCTGGAGTTCAATAAAAAGCTACTCAAACCCTTGCTTGAAAACACGGGTCTCGGGTTTATATTTTCAATTCCAAAAAAAGAGCTTGAGAAGCTGGCAAAGTACTGGCGCTTGAACTTTTTGAACTTGAAACTGATGCCCCTTGGCTCAAGTTGCGTATGTCTGACCTCCTCCCCGCCCTAAAGGGCGAGGGTTTCCCTTGGGGCGGATCATTGGTTTGTGGTTTACCGCCTTCATTTTCATCACTTCATAGCTAGATGTTTTTCACCCACCCCGCTCCATTCGTCCAGCGGTAGACCAAGCTGGCCTTCAGCCCGTTACTCCTATCCCTCGCCAAGAGTTGCCCCCCTCTCCTGGCTCCCAGGGACTCGGGGATATGTAGAATGTTTACTGCACTATTTAAATCCGCATTTATGGCTTTTCCTGTGCGGGGACACTTAAACAAGCCTCTTTTAATTCGCCCATTTTTATGGGCTTCCCCGCACAGGGAGCAGTTTCTAGATGTGTTTGGTTCACCAACATCGGTCACCTTTATCCCCAACTCCTCGCCAATCTCCTTAAAGCGCTTTATGATGCTTGGCCAAAACCTTATGAACTTTGCTTATCTTTTCGCTGTAATACTCATACTGGGAAAGTACGCTGCCGCCCTTGAAGATGTACCAGGTGCCATCCTCAGCATAGACAGTTGCTAAGTTAACGATTCCTAAGTCCACACTAGCCCTCAAACTGCCCCTTGCTTTGGCTAAAATCTCAACCTCTACTGGAATGTGGGCATACCAACCTCTCCTAGCATCATTGTAAATTACCTCTAACCTACCCCGTTTCCCATGCCACTTGAGCTTCCCTTTAAACCTCAGGGTCAGGTTAAAGTCCTTCAAATGAATAACCCTCTTGTTTTCATCTACCTCGTAACGGTCGTTTCTGATAACGATTATCAGCTTGTATTTTCCTCCCTCATCCCTCCAGTAGCCCGGAGGTCTTGGCTTGAACCACTTGGGCAAATTTCCCTCCTTCTTTGCCTTAATTAGGGAGAAGAAGCTCTCCAATTCTCAGCGTTCTTCCTTGCCACTTGCTGCGCGTTGACCTTCAACAAATGTTTGTATTTCCAGTAGACCTCCCTTTCCGTCTCGGCAAAGTCCACTTTTTCTCCTTTCT
This sequence comes from Archaeoglobi archaeon, assembly GCA_004347865.1. GTDB lineage: Archaea > Halobacteriota > Archaeoglobi > Archaeoglobales > Archaeoglobaceae > WYZ-LMO2. The sequence goes on from QNUZ01000148.1 coordinate 2,839, forward strand.
TGAACTGCTGCATTCTCAGCCAGTTCACTTCGTTCCAACACTTTGCTGTAATTATGCCTAGCTCCTTCAGCTTCTCATGTGTTTCCCCATCCACTACCAGTTTAACTACGTTAGTCCTTCTCATGCCTACGCCTCTTGTACTCCTCAATGAGCCTCTTAATAACGTCGTAGGTTTCCCTAGGGTGGACTTTCAACTTCTTCAACTCCTCTTTAGCAAACAGTAGCTTAAAAACTTTACCCCGCCCTGAAGGGCGAGGCTTGGGTCAGCGAGATGTCACAAAAGATGGATCCAAATTCTACGGGATTAGCGTTACCAGAATTCCTGAACCCGAGAGACCGGTTAAGACGAGCGATGGAGAGCTGTGGATTCCGCCCGAATTCGGGCGTGTATTTGCCCACATGAGCTATTCCTCTCTGGAAGAATTCCCTGAATTTCTAACAATGCAGAAGATACTTCAGGTTCTCCTGCAACCCTGCTACCAGTCGGGGATAAAAGCAGAAGAGCTCGCGGAAGCTGTACGCCTTGACTATGAACTTGCACTGCGGCTGCTGGATAAAATGGTATCGAAAGGTGTTCTTTTAAAAATCGGCGATCTCTATCGTCTTGGTAAAAATTCCATAGCTCGTTTTGCTGAGTGCTTCTTCTTCGAGCACAGGCAAAGCGATGTGTGCAGGAGCTTAGTTCGCAAGGCTGTCGATTACTACGTTCGCAGTGGATGCTGTGTGGTGAAAGTTGAGAACAAAAACATGCCCAGACCAGACCTCATCTGCATACCCTTCATCGATCTCTATCCTGACTTCCAGAATGCCTTTGAAGTCGAGATCGAGGCCACCACGGCTGAGAAGAACCCGGATCACCTTATAGAAAATCTCAGGAAGACAACGGAATTTGAAGAGAGACACATCTGGTGCGCGGAGAAGGACCTTCCCAGAGTGCTTGAATACGCGAGAAAATGGGCAAACAAGAGGACGGTAATCTTTGCAGTCGGAGAGGGTGGAGAGCCCAATAAAATTGAAGTAGATGGAAAAATCCCGGCCGAATCCGGCTCTGAGTCCTTAGCTTCCGAAGCTGAAAAAGCCGAGGAACTCCGGGAGGGAAATGCAGAGGATCTTGCTGAGTGTAGCATTAGCGTAGACGAGAGACCGATCACATGCAGAAGGACTGTAAAACGGGTAGAAAAGAGGTTTTTTAAGATGGAAAAAGGGCAGAAAAAGCTGGATGAGGTGTTTCAGGAATTTGAAAAAGCTACACAATCACCCAAGGAAGGCAAGAGCGGAGCCCAGGAGTTGGGGGAAAACATTCTTGAGTTCAGGGGCAGAAAGTTAAAGATCGTTATAGGCTCGAAGGACAGGCTGCTCGAACTGCTGGAGAAGTTTGGGGACTCTGATAAATGCAGGCTTTACAGCAAGCAATATAACAAGAGGTACGGTATCAGGGATGCGCCTCCAGGGAAGTACAGACTCTGTATCGGGGAGACGGAATTTGTGGTAGAGATAATAGAATAGTTACGGTAACTGGGGTTGCAAAGATTGCTGCTTCCGCGATCTGCTCCTTATCTCGAATCTCCTATTCCTTATCTTCTCCAAGAGGTCTGAAGTATTTCTCAGGAGATCTCCGTATTTCTCCAAGATCCTCTGGATCGAAGCCGCGCTCATTTCGACTTGTTTCGCTATCTCCCTATAGCTCATCCCTTTACACCTCAACAGCAGTATCCACGCGATTTTCAGGTCCTCATCCCAAGTTATTCCTACATACTTATTATTATATTTGTTATCATTCATTAAGCTATGCTGTAGCAGTGTGTATATAAATTTTTTCTTACAAAAGGAATCTTAAACATTCCCGTAAATGTTTTGTTTCAGCTTGTTTCAGTTTTGGAAAAACAAAAACTCTATAAATTTTTAAAATTTCAACTTTGTAACACTTTTGTTTCAGCTTGTTTCAGGTATCGCAATTAGTGTTTCAGTTTGTTTCAACTTTCCTCACCATATGAGCCAGAAAAAGCCTCTAATGCCCTCTTTTATCCTCATAATAATGAAAAATGAAACAAGCATGAAACAGTGAAGATGAAACAAAATGAAAACAAACATAAACTGCCCTTTTAATCGCTCCTTAGATGCGAAACAAAAGCTTACAAAACGTATACACAAAACGCTTTGCAAGCTTTTGACCAAAGCTGTGTTTTATTTGAAAACAAAATATTAAAAATTTTCCACAATTATGCCAAATCGCGTTTTTAAAAAACTATTTTTTTAGGAATTGGGTTTTAGAAGTATTTTGCTATTTAAGAGCTTTCTGTATTTTGGTTTTTTCATAATTTTATCATGTTTCATCTTGCTTCAAGTTTCATCATCACGAATTTCGAGACCGCTCTCTGAAAAAGCTTCCCAATTGATAACAGGCCCCCCACACAGCCCCTTTTCTCTTACCCTTATAATGATGGAAGGTGAAACAGATGTCTACAGCCACTCATAGCAACAATCAGGACTGGTTTAACAATAAGCTATAATCTCTCCTAGATGAATCTTTATTTTCCCGTCTTCATGCACACAGGAAACGCAGGAAATAAAAATTCTAAACCTCTATTCCGGCTTTAAGCAGGGCCTTCTTTATTTTTTCAACCTCCTCTTCAAGCCTCTGGAACCTCTTCTCCAGAAGCTCGTTCGTTCTATCGATTTTTGAGGATACCTCATTCACAGCTTTTTTAACCTCGTTCACACCCTCTTTAACCTCCTCTACAGCTTTCTTAACCTCTTTAACAGCTGCAATCGTTTCATCCTGCTTCCTAAGCATTTCCAAGCCAACTTGAATTATCTTGGAGAGCTGCGTTGAGTTAAAGCTTGCCCTGAACTTCTCGATGTCCCTCACAATACCATGGTATTCCTCAACCCTTATCTCCTCAACAACAGCATTTTCAGGCTTGTTCTCCTTCACGAATCTGACAAAGCTCTCAATCTGCTCTTTTTCTCCATCGATGAGAACTATCAGAGCTTCCTTTCCGTTTATCTTTACATTTCTCGCCTCGAAGTTCGGAATAAGCAGGCTGTCCGCCCCCTCAAGAAGGAAAGCCCTGTAGCCGACTCCGTGGACTTTGCCAGTTATTGTTATCTTAACTGCCATCGTCTTGAATGGATTCGGAAGGATAAATATTTTTCGATCAGGAGAAACTTCTATGAAATGAA
>QNUZ01000149.1 GCA_004347865.1 Archaeoglobi archaeon
AATGGCAGAAGAAAAGGATATTTTGCTAGTTCACACAAAAAGACATTTTGAGGATGTTAGGAAAGATAAAAAGGTCTTCGATTTGGCAATGCTCGCTGCAGGGGGTGCTATAATGGCTGGAGAACTATCTTTCAAGGAGCCAAGCTTTGCTCTGATAAGACCTCCCGGACATCATGCTAGCCCGGACAGCGCATGGGGATTTTGCTATTTCAATAACATTGCTATAGCGATTAAAAAGCTGCTGGTGGAGGGAAAGATTTCTAAGGCAGTAATAGTCGATTTTGATCTTCACTTTGGCGATGGAACTGCGAATGTTTTCAAATCAGAACCTAGGGTTAAATATCACCATATGAGCGGGAGGAGCATTGAAGGGATAGCAGAATTCTTGGAAAGGCACGATTGTGATATAATTGCGGTCTCAGCCGGTTTTGATCGCCATGTTGATGATTGGGGAGGGCTTTTGGAAACCGATGATTACAGGGAGATCGGAAAAATCCTGAAGGAATATTCAGAAAGGAAATGCGAGGGGAGAAGATTTGCTGTGCTTGAGGGCGGGTACAATCATCAGGTTCTAGGAAAGAACGTTAGCTCTTTTTTGAGAGGATTCGGTTAGATTTGTTCTCTGAGCCTTTTCATTTCTTTCAGAAATTCTTCTAGCGGCATTTGCTCTATTTTTTCAACGAATTTGAATACCTCTTCTAAATTGTATGCTTCTTTGTCGACGTATCCCAGTTCTTTTAGAAGTTTTAATGCATGGAACTTCGCATCCCCTATGTCGCCTTGGGCTCTTACCGCGAGCAAAATTGGTTCTCGAACTGCAAAAAAGGAGAGACCTCCGCTTGTGAAGGCCAGTTCTCTGACAATTCCGGCTTCAAAGAATTTTCTGAATTTTGACAGGAACTCGACCATCTCTTTCGAATTCCCCATTAAGTTTTCTTTAAAATACGCATATTCAAACATTCCCGCTCAACCTCTTAATGCTTCCTATTATCTTGTCAGCATCAACAAATGCAATGATAGTCTCTTCTCCTCTTTGAAAAACAAGAGTCTCACCATTAATGACAGCGTAACCTCTGGAAGGCTTCGGAGTTATAAGTTCTAATAGCTTTAGGATCTCATCTGCCATCTCTTTTGGAATTTTAAACAGCGATGTCTCAATTCCAGCAACGATTGCCTTTTCTGCACCTAATAGCTTTGCTATCCTTTCTGCATCCACGCTTAGCCTCTTGGTTATCGATATATAAGCTTTCTGGACATCTAGAGTGAGGGATGGATGCAAGAATACCGGTCCTGTTCAGCATAAACTTTCATCTCTTTCGGCCGTCTTGGAAGAGCTTTCGAGGTGAACGGATGAAGATCTCACATTTTTCTGCCAAATTTTCAGGAAAAATCCCTTGTAGCTTGCAGTCAGCTTAGCGGTTTCCAACGGCATTTTTTACGGCCTTCACGACTTCTATCTTTTTATTGCTTGTTGGCCCGTAGATCCTTCCGGCGAAGCTCGTAACTATGGCTATCAGATCTTCAACAAGCTCCTGCTTGAAATCCCCAAACTCTTCGGAATTCATGACTTCAATCCTGCAGCCGTGAGAGCTGAAGAAGGCTTCCAGATATTTAAAGCCGAAGCGCGTAAACCTGTCTTTGCATGGTATAAACACCGCTTCGATTTGCCTTTCAGTTACAAGTTTGAAGAGCTTTTGCAGGCCTCTCCTGTTCTCGTTTAATCCTGAGGCCAAGTCTTCTATGACCTCGATATCTTGGTAGCCCCTGCTTTTGGCGTATTCTATGAGTTTCTGCTTCTGCCTCCTCAGATCCCCTTTTGATCGGTGGAATTTACTCTGACATAAACGGCGACCTTTCCCTTCGGCATCTGCTCGCCGAGAAGCCTTCCTATCTCGCTCTCGGGACATCTGTACTTCCCTCCCGGGGTTTTGATGTACTCTATTTTGCCGGCGTAGGCCCACTTCTTCACCGCAACGTAGGAAAAGCAGTCTCAGCAATAAAATTTAAAATCTTTATGATTTAGCACTTTGGATGATCGCTTCTGCACCTGGAAAGATAATACTCTTTGGTGAACATTCCGTAGTGTATGGTAGACATGCGCTCGTATCTGCAATAAACCTTCGCTGCAGGGTTGAAGCCAAGAAAAGTAAGGTATTTCGAGTCGTTTCACCGCTGGGAATAACAGGACTGGATTTCAAAGTGCACCCGTACGTAAGCTTTGCAATAAAAAGGTTCAGCGAGCTGAAAAGAATTGATGGAGCAGAATTGATCATCAAAAGCGAAATTCCAATTGCCTCAGGTCTAGGGAGCTCCGCTGCGGTTACTGTTGCCACTTTAAAGGCCTTGAGCGGGGAATTTGATTTCATGCTGACTGATGAGGAGATCTTTGAATTAGCAAAAAAGGTTGAGCTCGACGTACAAGGTAGGGCAAGTGGGATCGATCCTTTTATCTCAACATTTGGCGGATCCTGGATCTTTCCTGAGAGAAAAAAAGTTGAAATTCTTTTCGATTTCTTTGTGCTAAAGCTTTGGGAGAGATCAACAAAAATGATGGTTGAAAAAGTTGCAAAATTGAGAGAGAAGCATCCAGAAATTCTTGAGAGGATTTTTGATGCAATAGATGCAATAGCCCTTAAAGCTCCAGGATGTGATTCAGAGGATTTTGAGGAATTGATACACATCAATCAGTCCCTGCTAAGGGCTATAGGCGTCAGTTCTCCTGAAATCGATGAACTGATCTCCAAGCTTGAAAAAGATGGCTTCAAGGTAAAGCTTACAGGGGCTGGTGGTGGAGGATGCATATTCGGTATTTACCGTGATAGAAAGCCTGGGGGGAGCTTCGTTGTTAAACCGGAAATGGAGGGTGTTAGGATTGAGGATTCTTAAGATTGGTGGTTCTGTAATCACGAAAAAAGAGGGTTTTGAAGACCTAAACGAGGAGGCGATTGAGGAAATCTCATCTGCTATTGCCGAAAACTACAAGGATCTTATCCTTGTACACGGAGCTGGTTCATTCGGACATCCACATGTCAAAAAATACGGACTAAAAAATCCGATTTCAATAGCCAAGATACACGATGCATGCATCCGACTAAACGAAGAATTCTGCAAAAAGCTACTTGAATTCAACGTTCCCGCCGTAGGGCTTGATCCGATGACCTCCGATTTTCTGAAGATTGCCGAGTTACTCCGGAAGGGATTCTTGCCGGTGCTCCATGGGGACGTGAATCTGGATTTTGGAATAACCTCCGGTGACGATCTGGTTGTAGAATTCGCAGAAAAATTCAGAACTGAAAGAATCGGTTTCGCAACCAATGTCGATGGAGTAATCGTTGGTGGAAAGGTTGTAGGAAAATTTTTCCGCGGAATGGAGGCGGATAAAATTGGCGAACGCGATGCAACAGGCAAAATGCATGGAAAGCTTGAAAAGATATTGTCTATGAAGCACAAGTGTAGGGTTTTTATATTCAGGGGTTCCGGAGAAAATGTTAAGAAATTTCTCAGGGGCGAAGAAGTCGGAACCGAGGTGATTCTGTGAAGACCTCTGAAAGAAAAATAGACCATATAAGAATTTGCCTAACCGAGGAAGTCGAATCTGGCTATACAGGGCTGGAAGACGTGATGCTGATAAATCAGGCAATTCCGGAGATCAACTATTCAGAAATAGACACATCGGTTTATTTTGGTACCAAAAAACTTTCTTTTCCGTTTCTGATTGCTTCAATGACCGGTGGCCATAAAGAGACGGAAAAAATAAATGAAAATCTGGCAATTGCTGTTGAGAGAACGGGCATAGGCATGGGTTTGGGCAGCCAGAGAGCCGGGTTGGAGGATGAGAGGGTCATAAAAACTTTTACCATTGCACGAGAGAGGGCTCCAAATGCGTTTATTTATGCGAATATCGGTGCTCCACAAATCATCAAAGATCCGGAAATCGCTGATAAAGTAATTGAGATGGTCGATGCAGATGCGCTGGCCATTCACCTTAATTACCTCCAAGAAGCGATCCAAGAAGAGGGAAACAAAGATGCTAAGGGCTGTCTTGAAGCGATTGAAGAAGTTTGCAATAATGTTAAAGTTCCCGTTATAGTGAAAGAAACTGGAGCTGGAATAAGCAAGGAAATTGCAATAAAGCTCAAAAATGCTGGGGTCTATGCGTTAGATGTTGGTGGCAAAGGCGGGACTTCCTTCAGCATTGTTGAGGCATTTAGATGTGAAAACGAAGTTCTAAAAGAGGTTGGATTTGACTTCGCAGATTGGGGAATCCCAACCGCCTACTCTATAGTGGATTGTGCTGACATCCTCCCAACGATTGCTACGGGCGGAATAAGGAGTGGATTAGACGTGGCAAAAAGCCTAGCTTTAGGGGCAAAGATCGCCAGCTCTGCACTTCCATTCTTGGCTCCGGCAAAAATCAGCCCAGAATCTGTCGAAAGAAAGATCCTTCGATACCTAACAGGCTTCAAGATCGCCATGTTCCTTACAAGTTGCAGGAGACCAGAAGAATTAAAAAGAAAACCTATATTTATAACCGGAAAACTTGCAGAATGGCTGAGGTTTAGAGGTATAGATTTGAAGACTTTCTGCGAGGGAAGAATATGAAGACTCTTCAGGAAAAAGTGGAAATTATTAACCGAGCTATCACACGATACCTTCCGGAACAGGAGCTGGGATTATACAAAGCCGCAAGGCACCTAATAAAAGCTGGAGGAAAAAGGCTCAGACCTGTCATAGCCATGGTTATAACGGAAGCTTTGGAGGAGGACTATGGAAGAATAATGCCCGCACTCGTAGCCCTTGAAGCGATCCACAACTTCACTCTTATCCACGACGATATCATGGACAGAGATGAGATGCGGAGAAACGTTAAAACGGTCCATAGTCTTTTTGGTGACGCTGCAGCCATCCTTGCGGGGGACACCCTTTTTGCCGAAGCATTTAAACTTCTTTCTATGTGTGATGTTGGCGGGGAAAACATAAGAAAGGCCGTTCAGGTACTCTCAGACGTTTGTGTGAAAATATGCGAAGGCCAATACATGGACCTCAGCTTCGAGACAAAGATGGTGAAGGAACCCGAGTACATCGAAATGGTAAAGCTAAAAACAGGGGCTCTAATAGCAGCCTCATCCTCCCTACCTGCGATTTTATTTGGAAAAGAGGAATATTTCCAACCCCTATGGGAATACGGGCTGCTTGCAGGTATCGGATTTCAGATTCATGATGACGTTCTCGACCTGATAGGCAAGGACATAGGCAAGGACTGGGGAAGCGACTTGCTGAAGGGAAAGAAGACTCTGATAGCAATAAAAGCTTTTGAGAGGGGGGTAGAGCTGGAAACCTTCGGAAAGCAGAAGGCAAATATAGAAGATATCAAAAAAGATGTCGAGAAACTTCAGGAATGCGGCGCTATCGACTACGCAAGAAATAAAGCGCAGGAGTACATAGAGATGGCAAAAAAGAGACTATCATGTCTTAAAAATACGCAAAAGAGGAGAGAAATTGAGGAGCTCACCGATTTTCTTATAAAGAGGAGTAAATGACCCTGAGGTTTAAAGGGAAGCTCAAGTGGCACGGGAAGCAGGGTAGGTTAGAGGTGATTTACAATGATGCTAGGAGAGGTTGGTATGCCCACATCACAGTAAAGGCCGAGAATGTAGCCGAAGCCAAAGGCAGTTTGAGGGCTGGTGTGGACTTGG
>QNUZ01000015.1 GCA_004347865.1 Archaeoglobi archaeon
CTCAGATACCATTTAACGAGTTTAAAATACTCTCTGAGAGTTTTATTTAAAGCCAGGACTTTTGATTTATTCGGCCTGAACACCTTGCCTACAACGCATATCTGGGCTTCCTTCTGCAAGGGAACATCCCCAAGGCTTTTTCAACACAGAACTATTTAAGCTTTGCCCATTCATCCCAGAGCTAAAGCTCTGGGTTTTCTGGGCACCCATTTTTATAATCAGAAACTCCTTCTCTGGTTAAAGGGGTTTCTTCGAAGTTTACTTCAACAACCTTTGCGCCGCATCTCTTTGCAATCCTAGGAAGCTCTGCGGCTGGGTATACTACAGCTGACGTTCCGCATACAAGCATTAAATCGCATTTTTCGGCTTCGGCAAAGCTCAGTTCATAGACGTCCCTCGGTATCGGTTCGGTAAAGTAAACAACATCCATTTTTATTGGGCTCTTGCAATTCTTGCAAATTGGAACCCTCTTCTCTGCAATCTCATTCAAAAATTCTTCTTTTGGAAATCTGCATCCGCAGTATATGCACCTAAGCTTATCTACGCTCCCGTGGAACTCCAGAACGTTTTTGCTTCCAGCTTTTTTGTGCAGTCCGTCGATGTTCTGAGTGATTACTGTTTTGAGAATTCCCATGTTCTCGAGCTCCGCCAAGGCGCAGTGTGCAGGGTTTGGTCTAGCTTTTTCCAGAATTTCATATAGAGGGGATTTTAGTGCTTCTTCCCAGTATTCCTTTGGGTTCCTCAAGAATTTGCCAAAGATTTCATAAGATCTCCTTTCTGCCTCTGGATCTCGTGTCCAAATTCCCGAAGGACCTCTAAAGTCAGGGATACCACTTTCAGTCGATATTCCCGCTCCGGTGAAGGCAACGGCGTATTTAGATCCAACCAAATCCTCAGCACATTTTTTTATAAGCTTATCCCTTTCGGATAGCATGATTACTCCTAATAGAGACAAACTTATTATTTTAACGCAGAACGCAATCCAATGGCCTGCAAAAAATGCCCAAAAATCGATGGATGGGGAACCGAGGAATGTCCATTGTGCGGGGATGTTTTCAATATAATCGACCAGATATTGGAAAAGATTCTAAAAGCCTTGGATTTCGAGTTTGATAGCTTCCGAGTAGGTGTGAAGAGTGAAGGGAGCTTCAGAGCTATTCAAGAGTTTCTAGAGCTAAGGAAAATTGATTACGACTTAAAATCTGAGATCAAAAATGAGATTCAGAGCAAATTGAGGAAAATAACCGGGAAGAGGATTTCGACTGACCCGGATGTGCTCGTTCTGTTCAATCCCGAAGATCTGAGCTTTGAAATAACCGTTAAACCCGTATATGTCTACGGAAGATACTTGAAGAGGGTTAGGAATATCTCTCAGACAAGATGGCTCTGCGGAAAATGTAAGGGCCTAGGTTGTGAAATCTGCAATTACACCGGCAAAAGGTATCTAAATTCAGTTGAAGAATTAATCTCAACACCGGCAATCGAACTTTTCGAAGCCAAGGACGCGGTACTTCACGGATCTGGGAGGGAGGACGTGGATGCAAGGATGCTCGGAAGCGGAAGACCATTTGTTTTGGAGATAATTGAGCCAAGAAAAAGAAAAGTGAATCTTGAGGAGCTCGAAAAATGCATAAACGACTTTTGCAAAGGAAAGGTTGCGGTAAAAGAGCTTAAATATGCCAGCGCAGAGGACATAGAAAGGGTTAAGGAGAGCAGATTCAGGAAGATATACAGAGCAAAGATCGTATTCGACAGGGAAGTTAGCAAAGAAGAACTCGAAAGAGCACTAGTCGATCTCTTAGGGGATATAAAGCAAAAAACTCCAGAAAGAGTTCTCCACAGACGGGCAGATAAACTAAGGGTTAGGAGACTTTACAGAGCCGAAATCGTTGCTCACTTTGGGAAAGTTGCAGTTGTAAAATTCGAAGCGGATGCCGGACTTTACATCAAAGAACTCGTAAGCGGGGATTCCGGGAGAACAGAGCCAAATCTCTCAAAGAATTTCAAGGCTTACGTGGAAAAACTCGATGTTGTTGACGTTCTTGATTCGGATGACACAAAAAATATAGATTAAAATCTAAACTTCAAACCAAAACTTTGATAAATCTAAGGCAAAACAATTGTTGAAGCCCCGTGGGGTAGCGGTCAATCCTGCGGGACTCTGGATTCCGCGACGCCGGTTCGAATCCGGCCGGGGCTATTTTTGTTTTGCAGAGATAGCAAACACTTAATAACTCTAAACCTCGTCGCTAAAATGTGCTCGAAGATCTCTTCTGCCCAAAATGCAAGAGACTTAAAAGGAGATGCATATGTGGAGGAACAGTTAAAGACAGAAATCTCGAACTCCTAAAGAAGAGATACAAGGACTTTTTGCGACCAATTTTCGAATGCGGTGATGAGATTGTCTTCTTCGAGGTCTTCGAGCCATTTAATGAAATTCCCACCGAACCAATAGACTTCATTTCACCCCCGTTGCAGGAAGCGTTGAAAAAGAGAGGAATTGAAAAGCTTTATCCCTTTCAGAAGAAAGCTATTGAACTGCTGAGAGATGGGAAAAATGTTGTAATCACTGCTCCAACAGGTTTCGGCAAAACTGAAGCCTTTGCTATACCAATGCTCGAAAAGGCTTCCGATGGCAAGGCAATCGTATTTTATCCGACAAAGGCGCTTGCAAAGGATCAGATGCTTAAAATCAAGTTTTATTCATCCGCTGTCGGTCTGAAAGCTGTTAGATTTGATGGCGATTCGAATGAAGAAGAAAGAGGGGCTGTGTTGAGCGGAGCTACCGATATCGTACTCACAAACCCCGACATGGTGGACTACCACCTTCGAAATACTCCTGCCTTTCGAAGCTTTGTGCGAGAGGTTGTTTTTGTGGCAATTGACGAGCTTCATACATACACAGGCTTTTTCGGCTCGAACATGCATTATTTAATTAAAAGACTATCGAGATTTGCGGATTTTCAGATTGCATGCTCCTCAGCAACACTCTCAAATGCCAAGGATTTTGCAGAAGAGCTTTTCGAAAGGAAATTCGTTCACGTCCATGGTGAGCACAGAAAAACCCCGCTGAATTTCGTAATGAGAGAGTGCAAGAATATTTACTCGGCAATTCCCCAGATCGTTAAGGCATATCCCGACAAGAAGATTCTAATCTTCGGAAACAGCTACAAAACTGTGGAGACAATAAACTGGGTGCTCAATAAAGCCGGAGTAAGATCTGCAGTTCACAAAGCAGGCCTGACGAGGGATGTTCGAGACAATGTTGAGAGGGAGTTCCGAGAGGGGAAAATAAAAGTTGTTGTTGCCACTCCAACGCTTGAGCTGGGTATAGACATTGGCGATGTCGATATAGTTATTTCGGAGCTCGTTCCTTATGCCCAGTTTTTACAGAGGATCGGTAGGGCGGGAAGAAGAGGACAGGAAAGCATAGGTGTGCTGTTGCTTCGTTTGGATGATCCAATTTCGACTTTTTATAAGAATAAACCTCAAGATTACTTTCTGAACGAGGCATATGGGTATGTTGAAAAGAGAAATGAAGAAGTAATGCGTTTTCAAATGCTTTCGATGATAGCCGAAAAACCGACTAGACCCAAAGAGCTTGATCCATCGGTCTTAGACTATCTTGTTTCTGCAGGATATGCTAGGTTTGGCGAATTTCTTTCGTTAACGGAAAAAGGTATGCTTGCTCTTAGGAATTTTTCGATGCGCGGCATCGGGGATAGGGTAAAAATGATCTGTGAAGGGAGAGAGGTAGGGGAAAGAGTCTTACCTTTGGCGATCAGGGAACTTTATCCGAATGCTTTGATCATTCATGATGGCAGAAAGTACCGGGTCAAAGAGCTTAATCTAGAGAGGCTCTACGCGGAGCTCGAACCACACGAGAGCGAGGAGATCACGGATCCACTTTACACTTCTATTCCTAAGATTATAAGCGTCGAAGAGAGCGTCAATGAACCAGTAAATGCGTTTTATTGTACCCTTGAAATCGAGATCTCAGTTCACGGCTTCGTGAAGAGGGACATTTTCAGAGAGAAGAAGAGCGTCTACCATTTAGACGAGCCAGTGAGTTACCGATACAGAACCAAGGGTTTTATTTTCTCCTGCCCCTATCCCGAGTACCAAGATTATGAAGACTTCTTTGCGGGAAGCTTTCATGCTGTAGAGCACGTTTTGATTGAGTCAACTAACGTCTTGACTGGTGGTGGGAGCAGAGAGATGGGCGGAATTTCCACCCCAGAAGGGGACATCTTTGTTTATGATGCCACAATTGGAGGCAACGGACTTAGCAAGCTTTTATTTAGGAAATTAAGAAGAGCCTTTGAGATCTCGATCCAAATCCTAGAAAAATGCGATTGCAATCGAATCGATGGATGTCCAAAATGCACCTACAGCTACCAGTGCGGAAACAACAATAAACCTCTGAATAAGAGGGGTGCAGAAGAAGTAATAAGGCTTATTCTAAACGGGAACAAAAGGGAGACCAACTGGAAGAGATACAATGAAACTGCAGATTTTAGGTATTTCCCCTAATGTTGGACGCTCAAAACTCCCCTAACTGCCTGATATACTTTTTCGATTTCCTCTTCTCTGCCAATTGCCTTCATTATTCCGTAGCATAGTTTCATTATGGCGTCTCTGTGCTCCATTTTCTGCCTAAATATCTGAACTGGCAGAATTTTCATAGAGTCGTACTCGTAGAAATACTCGTTTTCGATCCCGACAGATTCGAAAAACTTTTTTATCTGAAACAAAAGCAGGTGGAGATGTACAATCTCCTCCTTTCCGAATTGCCCAGACATGTTCTAAGTTTGATTTTTCATATATAAAACTATCGGGAAATAGGAATTCAAAAAGCTTTTTAAGCCGAAAGGAGCAATTAAAACATTAATTTGAGATATATTTGAGAGATTAGGCAATAAAATAGCCCAAAAAGCCATAATTAGCACTAATTCATGTTTTGGTAATATCAAGTAACACGAATAGAAGTTTAAAATTCCACCGTAATGCTTGTGAGCTACTCCACGACTGAAGTCGGGAGCTTCCGGCGTTAAGGTGCTTTACGCCCTTCCCCTCATCTGCCGGTTCAAAAGCCAAGCTCCTTCATCCCATGCCCCTCGTTAAGGCATGGCTATATTCATATCGCATATCTGGGCTTCCCTCTGCAAGGGAACATCCCCAAGACTTTGCCCATTCATCCCAGAGCTAAAGCTCTGGATTTTCTGGGCACCAATTTCTATAAAGAGGCTTTAATCGCGACTAAGCAAGATATCTTCTCATACCGATCCGCCAGGCATTCTCGGCTTGATCCAAGTTGCATGAAAAACTTCCAAAATCGATCTCAATCCCTTCGCTGAAACCCAAATGTTCTGCTCTTAGCCCCTTTCTTCTAAGGAAGTCAAGATAATCCTCAAGTTCCTTCTCTTCAACCTCCACAATCCATCTTGTATTCGACTCAGAGAACAATTCGAGGAAGTCAAGCTTTTTAACGGCCTTGAAACCCACTCCTAGGCCAAAGCTCATCTCTGCTATTGCAACCGCAATTCCACCTTCCGAAACGTCATGACATGCTCTAACGTCGAATTTCCTAAAAGATTCAAGTAGAGCATCTGAATATGACTTCAACCGTTCTGGCGATGTTCTTGGAACGCTGTAGCTCTCAAAACCCATAATCTTCGAATAAAGACTACCGCCAAACTCCTTTTTTGTTTCGCCGACTAAAACTACAGCGCCTCCAGTGAAATAGCTTTCCTTGGCTTTCCTAATATCCTCAACAATTCCAACACCCAAAAGTGTTGGAGTGGGGGCAATAGCTGAATACTTCGTTTCATTGTAGAAGCTCACGTTGCCGCTAACGCAGGGCAATCCAAAGTTCTTGGCCATCCAGCCTAGGGCCTTCACACTTTCAACAAATTCCCACATTCTCTCTGGCTTCTCTGGATTTCCGAAGTTCAGGCAGTCGACATAGCTGTGCGGTATTGAATTTACAGCCACCAAGTTCCTTACAAGCTCGTCAAAGGCACTTGCCGTTCCCCAGTAAGGATCCGCCTTCGTCATCCACGGATTGATAGCAACAGCAATTGAAAGTCCCCTGTTTGACTTCGTTGGCTTTATCACGGCTGCATCTCCGTGCGTTTCAAAGTTCACTCTTCCCTGCAGAGGCTTAATCACCGTAGCAGCCCGAACTTCGTGATCGTATTGCCTTATAACCCAGTCCTTGGAGGCCACATTTGGATGGGAGAGCATTTTTAGAAAAACGGATTTTAAATCCTTAGGCTCAGGAATCGCAGGTTCCTCTTTGGCCAAGGGTTTTGTCACATGGGTTCTACAGTACTCAACCGCGCCTACAATAAATTCAATGTCCATTTCGTATATCTTGTACCCTTTGTAGAATATGCGGAGAACTCTGTCCTCTGTCGTCTTTCCTATCACAGAAGCAGGGATATCCCATTTCTGGAAGATATAAAGAACTTCATCTACTTTTTCTGGTTTTACAGTGAGCATCATCCTCTCCTGACTTTCAGAGACCCAGATCTCCCAGGGGGCCATTCCCTCTTCCTTTAGCGGAACCTTGTCAAGGTGAATTTCTGCTCCAAAACCCGCAGCGAAGGCCATTTCACCAACAACGCAGCTTAGTCCCCCGCCTCCAAGGTCTTTTAGCCCTGTTATCAGACCTCTCTCAACTACCTCCAAGCATGCATGGATTAGCGGTTCCTTTACAATCGGATTACCAAGCTGGACAGCACTTCTCTCCTCCTCGCTCTTCTCGCTGAGCTCCGCTGAAGCAAAGGTAACACCGTGAATTCCATCTCTACCGGTTTTTCCACCGACGAGAACGAATAAATCACCCGCATTTCCTGCTCTGCTTGGCACGATGTTCTTCTTCTTTGCTATTCCCACGCATCCAACATTCACAATGCAATTCGTTAGGTATGATTCGTCGAAAAAGATCATTCCAGCGACTGTTGGAATGCCAACTCGGTTTCCATAATCCCTTATTCCTGCAACCACTCCGCTGAGAAGATACTGCGGATGCCGAACGCCTTTTGGTAGCTTTTCATACGGAAAGTCCAGTTCTGCAAAGAAGAGCGGATCTATCAATGCAATTGGCTGCGCCCCCATGCAGAGAACGTCCCTTATTATTCCTCCGATACCGGTAGCGGCACCTCCATATGGTTCAATAGCAGAGGGGTGATTATGACTCTCGATCTTGATAACGTAAGCATAATCCTCGTCGAATTCAACTACTCCTGCATCTTCCTTTATTGCGGAAATGACATAGGGGTATCGCGAATAATCGTCGAGAAGGAACTGTTTAAGAAAATACTTCGAGCTTTTGTAGCAGCAGTGCTCGCTCCAAGCTTGGCCAAGGGATTGCATTTCAATATCGTACGGGTTTCTTCCCTTCCTTTTAAAGTACTGCTTTATCAGTTTCATCTCCTCAAGGTTCAAACCAAGACCCATAACTTCGCTTATCCTTTGAAGATCCTCGTCCGTAGCTTTATCTAGTTCCACCTCATAAAGCTCGAATGGTACGTTAACTTTTTTAAACATCTGATCACCCGATCCAGCTAATCCTGAACTTCTGAATTACAGGGTTTGCTAGAAGTCTCTCACACATCTCCTTTATCTCTTTCTCTGCTTCTTCCCTATTCTTTGCATCTATCTCGATGCGAAATACTTTTACAGTAGAGACCTTTTTAACCCTCTTAAATCCAAGCAATCTCAAAGCCTTAAGAGTTGATTCGCCTTCAGGGTCAGCCACACCTTCTTTTAGCTCAATATAAACATCTGCAATCATAAAAGAGCCTTAGACTCTCAGATTAAAAATTTACTGAGAAAGAAGAAATGTTTTTTAATCCAGAAACCCAAAAACCCAAAGCGGTGATGGGCCGGTAGCTCAGCTGGTAGAGCGCCGTCTTGGCATGGCGGAGGCCTGGGGTTCAAATCCCCACCGGTCCATCCTTCTTGCGTTGGTGAGCTGCTCCACGACTGAAGTCGGGAGCTTCCGGCGTTAAGGGATGTTTCACGCCCTTCCCCTCATCTGCCGGTTCAAAAGCGCCCCCAAGACTTCTTCAACACGGAACTATCTAAACCTTGCCCATTCATCCCAGAGCTAAAGCTACGGGTTTTCTGGGCACCCATTTTTATAAGCCCAATACCTTTCCCGCAGTATACTGAGCAGTTCCACTCTGCTGAAATCTGCGTATTCTAGTCAGACATTTCATAAAAAACAATTTTTGTCTAAAAACAGATTCTGGAGTCATAATTCAATCTCTGAGGTACTTTTCTATCGTATCAATGAGCTTCTTCTTTGTAAACGGCTTTTCAATTATTTCTAAAGCCCCGGCTTTTAGGAGATCCTTTCCTTTCTGAACTGAAAACGCAGTAATACCAATTATTTTTGCATCTGGGTACCTACTCTTTATTTCTCTGGTAGTTTCTACTCCATCACATTCCGGTAAAACAATATCCATCAGAACTATATCTGGTTTATACATCTTGTAACTATAAATTGCTTCTCTTCCATTCCTCGCCAAGTATATCTCATAATCTTCGGCCAACATCATCTGGAGGACTTCCAAAACCGCCAAGTCGTCTTCTACTATCAAAACGCGTTTTGCCATAATTGGATCACCATCAATGGTTTATTAACGATTACCACTTCTCGTAATGTATTCTATCCTCCTTGAACCTTTCGGGAGCTTCAAAGAATTCATCTTGGCTTTGCGGATAGCCAAGAGCTACAAGGCTGAAAACAATGATACCTTCAGGAACTCCAAGAACCTTGGCAAGCGATTTCATTCTGCTTTCAATTGGAAAAACTCCAAGCCAACAAGAACCTATTCCTAGAACCCTTGCAGCAAGCAGAATATTCTGGGTTGCGGCACTACAATCCTGAATCCACATAGGATAGGGATATTTGGATAGCTTTGGATCGCAACAAACCGCTATCGCAGCTCCCGCATTTAACAACATTTTTCCATAGGGGTGAGCGTTGCTTAGTTCCTCAAGCTTTTCCTTGCTTTTGACAACTATGAAGTGCCAAGGCTGTTCATTTCCAGCTGATGGAGCTTGAAAAGCCGCCTTTAAGATTTTGTTTATTTCTTCATCCGGTATTTTTTCTCCAGTAAAACTTCTAATGCTTCTCCTCGTATATAGCAACTCCAAACACAGTTCCATGCAATTTTTTGCTCTCCTTAATTATTAAAACTTTTGGTATTAACAACCGAATTAATAGTATTATCCGCTGTTACTAAATTTGATAAAATTATTCAAAATAATATTTGATGTAAATTCAAATTTTGAAGTCTTCTCGAAGCAGTCCGGGGAATTTTCTGCTTTATCCAAATGAGAAATTATGTTAGATTCAACTCAGATAAAAACCGATAAATACAAATAAAGAGGACATGCAGATGGTGTTAAAAGTAAGTCACTTGGGGTGGTGTTTGATGGTCGAGAGAAAGAAAATCGAAATCCCTGCAGGGGCTAAAGTCAAGGTCAGTGTGGGAGCAGAGGAGAAATTCCCATTTGACATATCTCCAATGTACGAGGGCGAAAGAATACGAAAGGAGGACATGTTCGTCGAACTTGGAGGTCCAAAGCAGGTGAAGTTCGAACTCGTCTTAGCTTTGCCAGCGGAACAGGTAGAGGACATGAAGGTAACGCTTGTTGGCCCAGATCTTGACGAGATGCAGGAAGGAAAGGAATATCCGTACGCTATGATCTACTACATAGCTGGAAGCAAAGTCGAGACAGACTTAGAACCGGTTATTGAGCGCAGAAACCACGATTTCCAGAACTACATCGAGGGATACATGCACCTCAACCAGAGATACGACGTTTGGGTCAGAATTGGAAAAGGTGCAATTAAGAAGGGGCTCAAGAGCCTGATACAAATTGCAAAGGCCACAATGATGCTTTACAAGAACGAGCTACCTTTCATAGAAAAAATCGAGGCCCTTTACATCACGGACAAAGCACTTGTTGAAAAGCTGTTGAAAGAAGTTGCGATGCCGATATACGAAGAGAGGGACAAAAGAGTGGAAATGCTGCACGATGAAGACGTTCAGGAGTTCTACTCATGCACTCTCTGTCAGAGCTTCGCCCCAACGAATGTTTGTGTCGTCTCACCAGACAGACCATCGCTCTGTGGAGCTATCAGCTGGTTTGATGGTAGAGCTGCAGCGAAAGTCGATCCTGAGGGCCCCAACAGGGCAATTCCAAAAGGAGAAGTGCTGGATCCAATAGGCGGTGAATACAGCGGAGTTAACGAATTTGCAAAGCAGGAGAGCGGTGGAGAGTACGAGAGAATAAAATTGCACAGCTTCTTCGAGTTCCCGCATACGAGCTGTGGATGCTTTGAAGTGATAGGATTCTACATGCCTGAAGTCGATGGCATAGGATGGGTCCACAGAGGCTACGCAAGCCCGGCGCCGAACGGACTGACATTTTCAACAATGGCTGGACAGACTGGTGGCGGTAAGCAGGTTGCAGGATTCCTCGGAATCGGCATCAATTACTTCAGGAGCAAGAAGTTCATTCAGGCCGACGGTGGCTGGTACAGAGTTGTCTGGATGCCCAAGGAGCTAAAAGAGAGGGTTTCGAAGTACATACCCGACGACATAAGGGACAAGATTGCAACAGAAGAGAATGCAAAGACCCTCGATGAGCTCAAAGAGTTCCTGAAGAAGGTCGATCATCCCGTAGTAAAGGGCGTCGTAAGGAAGGTAGACGGAAAGAAGATCACCGAAGGATGGCCTGAGGAGAAGAAGGCGGAAGAGAAGGTAGAAGAGAAAAAGGAGGTACCAGCAACACCAGCCGCAGCTCAGCCAGCTCCGGCGATGGCTATGCCTATGCAGCCAACGCAGATGCCGGCCTTCCAGCTGCCAGCAATGCCAATGCCAGCTCCACAGGCTGCACCAGCGGGAATCAAGCTCGTAATAAAGGATGCGAAGATCACGATCGGAAAGATCGTGGTAAAGAAGAGCAAGGGGGAAAGCTGATGGAAAAGGAAGTCAAAAAGATAAAGCTAATTCTCGTTGGGGCTGAAATCAAGATACCAGAGATCATAATTGAGGAGGAGGAATGACTACAGTAGCAGTGACAGGAAAAGGCGGTACAGGAAAAACCCTCGTTTCCGCCCTCCTCATCCATTTTATTTCCAAAAAAAGCAACAAGGTTCTTGCAGTTGATGCGGATCCCGACAGCAATTTAGCCGATGCCCTCGGTGTTGAAGTCGAGAAAACGCTTGGCGAGATCAGAGAGCTATTCCAGACAAGCAGGGATGAGATGGGAACGATGAACAAAGAACAGTGGCTTGAAGGCAAAATATATGAGGCTATATGTGAGTGCAAGGGCTACGATCTTCTCGTAATGGGCCGCCCTGAGGGTGAGGGCTGTTACTGCTTTGCCAATTCTCTGCTGCGTGGAGTGCTCAAAAAGCTGACAAGGCACTACGAATACGTTGTTATCGACAGCGAAGCTGGCTTGGAGCACTTCAGCAGAAAGACAATTGATAGCGCTGATTACGTGCTTATCGTGACCGATATGTCGAAGAAAGGCCTAGCGACCGCTAAGAGGATAAAAGAGCTCACAAAAGAACTGAAACTCAACTTTAAGGACATAATGCTCATCGCGAACCGCATTGCAAATGAGGCTGCAGAGCAAAGGATAAAAAAATTTGCAGATGAGGAGGGGATAAAACTGCTCGAAATTCTCCCTTACGATGAAAAAGTGGTTGAACTCGATTTGAAAGGCATTCCGATCGTGAATCTGGATGAGAAATCTGGAGTTTATAGGAGAATGAGTAAGGTTGCAGAGGTGTTTTTAAAGGGGTGAGAAATTGGCAAAATACAAGCTTGAGGATCTTTTGGAGTTGTTAAAAAACTACAACGTTGAGAGACTGGAAGATGTCAAGATAGAGGGAGATCTAGAAATAGAGATCGAAGGCAGCAGCGGAGTGGATCTTTCCTCCCTCACAGCCCTGTATACTCTGTTAAACGAGTTTAGAAACTTCTTCTACCATACAAATATGGCTCTAAACTATCTACAGAGGATCTCAACAATGCTCGGAGTTCCAGCACCATTCCAGCCCGCCCCTATGGCCCCGGCGGTAGCTCCAGCAGCACCGCAGCCTGTTGTTCCAGCTGTTCCGGAGCTGAAGCTTCCTGAAAAACTGATCGAGGCGAAGTTTGAGCCTCCGAAAGTTGAATATCCTGGCTATATCGAGGAGGTTGTTCTTGGTGCTACGAAGGCAGATGGGGGTACAAGAGACTACGTAGTGAAGCTTGGCGGAGAAAGGAGTTTGGCTTTCTACATCTTCGATAAACCGCAACCCAATCTTCCTAAAATAGCCATAGATGTCTTTGATCGCCCGCCATCGCTTGCAAAAGCTGTAAAGGTTCACTACGAAGACGTGGTTGGCAGCCCCCCAGAGTGGGCTAAAAAGTGTGTGAAGAAATTCGGCGCCGACATGGTTACAATCCACCTCGTAAGCACAGATCCTTTGCTCGAGAACACTCCAGCAAGCGAAGCGGTGAAAGTCGTTGAAGACGTTCTTCAGGCGGTCAAGTGTCCTATCATTATAGGCGGCAGCGGCAACAAGGACAAGGATCCCGAGGTTCTCGAAAAAGCCGCAGAAGTTTGTGAGGGTGAGAGGGTAATGCTTGCAAGTGCCACGCTGGATATGGACTGGGAAAGAATTTGCAATGCAGCGAAGAAGTATGGGCACGTCGTTTTGAGCTGGACACAGATGGATATAAACAACCAGAAGACTCTAAACAGATATCTGCTAAAGAGGGCTCAGATACCAAGGAACAGCATTGTAATGGATCCGACCACAGCTGCGCTGGGCTATGGCTTGGACTACGCCTTCACTAATATGGAGAGGATAAGAATTAGCGGCCTGAAGGGGGACACAGATCTCAACTTCCCGATCTCAAGCGGAACTACCAACGCATGGGGTGCAAGAGAGGCTTGGATGACAGAGTCGCCGCTAGACGTAGATACTCCATGGGGCCCAAGAGAGTTGAGAGGCCCGATATGGGAGATCATAACTGGGTTGACACTCTCACTTGCAGGCGTGGACGTTTTCATGATGATGCACCCGCTAGCGGTTGCCGTTCTTAAGGAAATCTTCAACACTCTCGGAGGAAAAACGAAGGGTGGTGTTGCAGACGCAGGAAAGTGGATCACCGCGGAGGTGTGAGAATGAAGGTAAAGAGTCCGCTTGAAGTTTACAACTTCCTGCCAAGAACTAATTGCAAGGAGTGCGGCTACGATACCTGCATGAGCTTTGCTTCCCACATTCTTGACCGCTCGGCCAAGGTTTACGACTGCAAACCCCTAGTGAGGGATGCCGAAAAAGATCCAAAAGTAAAGGAGAAGCTAGAGAAGCTCATTGAAATAACCTCTCCCGAGATCGCCGAAGTCATTGTTGGAATTGGCGACAAGGCTTTGAAAATTGGTGGCGAAGAGGTACTCCACAGACATGAGCTAACCTTCTTCAATCCAACGGCCTTCTTCTTCGATGTCTGGGATACCCTTGATGATAAGAAAATAGAGGAGAGATGCAAACGAGTTGTGGAGTACAAGAAGTTCTACGTCGGCAAGTTTCTTACCCTTGACGGCTTCGCCGTAAGATGCATCTCGAACGATCCAAAGAGGTTCAGAGAGGTTGCTAAAAAAGTTGCAAGCTACGGAAAGCCCATGGTTCTCATCGCACTCAATCCGGAATGCATGAGGGCGGCTCTAGAGGAAGTTGCCAACCAGAGACCCCTGATTTACGCGGCCACTGAAGGCAACTGGAAAGAGTTCATGAAGCTTGCCCTTGACTACAAGGTCCCTGTGGCGATCAGAGCAAAGGATTTGAACGTTCTTAAGAGCATCGCAGTGACCTTCAAGTCAGCGGGAATAAAGGATATTGTCCTTGACCCCGTCACCGAACCACTGGGCGAGGGGCTTCAGGGAACTTTTGAGAGAGTGATCCAGCTCCGCAGAAAAGCGATACTGGATGGGGACAAAGATGTGGCATACCCAATTCTGATAACCCCAATCTCCGCTTGGCTGATTGAAGGGGATGAGGTTACAAAGGCCTACTGGGAAGCCGTGATTGCGGGAATGTTCATCGTGAAATACGGAGATGCCATGATCTTCCACAGCATCGACCAGCACGTCGTAATGCCAACGCTAACGCTGAGGTTCAACATCTACACAGATCCGAGGACGCCGGTGCAGGTTGCAGCAGGTTTGAGGGAAATAAACAATCCTGGGCCCGATGACCCAGTATTCCTGACCACGAACTTTGCTTTGACGTACTATACAGTGGAGAACGATCTGAACAGTGCGAAGATCAAGGGATGGCTACTTGTTGTGAACACTGAGGGTATTGGCGTTGAGGCAAGCGTTGCAGGAGGGAAGCTCACAGCATCGAAGGTCAAGGAGATTATCGAGCAAACAAAAATTGCAGAGAAAGTAAAACACAGATATCTCGTCATCCCCGGGCTTGCTGCAAGGCTTCAGGGTTCAATTGAAGATGAAACCGGCTGGAAAGTTCTTGTAGGTCCAATTGACTCCGGAAGGATTAAGGGTTGGATGGAGAAGAACTGGCCTCCCAAGAAGTAGATTTTTCAAATTTTTTCTAATTCCGCACTTTTCGATCCTGTATTTCCTCAATCTTTCCATCCCTGAGCCTGATTATTCTATCAGCGTGAGCTACACGCCTTTAGGGGCGGATCTTCCGGCGTTAAAGGATATTTCACGCCCTTCTCCTCATCTGCCGGTTCAAAAGCCAAGCTCCCCCATCCCGCAGATCTGGACTTCTACTCAGACTTTCTATTTGTGTAGGCTTTTCTATCATCCCCCTGAATGGCGAGGTTTTCGGTTATAATGGAGCCGTTGATTCATTCTATCTCGTCCAGCTCAATCCCTCCTCTAAGATTTAACAGATATTCAAACTCCTGCGGTGTTATTATCGGCCTCCCGAATTTTCTGTAATCGTCATAGCTTATTCTCGGACAACCTGTGTTTACGTAGAAATCGAATGGAAGATTCATTAGTTTCTCAGGAGTTATATCACCGATATAAACAACTAGCGCCTTCATTCCATTTTCTAAAGCCAATTTTTTGAGTGATAAGGCCAAATTAAGCCTTTTTTGCCCAGGTTTAGTTGAAACCAGAATTCCCACTCTGCTTAGGCCGACACATCTGGATACCTGAAGGTATCTCGTTTTAATGAAATCGGACGTGTCGATGTTTATCAGAGCAAAATTAATTGGGTTGACTGCATAAACCTTCCTGCTGGAGTAGATTGACGCTCCTATTGCGTGAAAGGTTCCATCCCCAACGAAGACAACCGCTGAGGCCTTGCAATCTCTCAATGCAGAATAGTTACAGCCTAGAACCTGTCCAGGGAATTTTACCCTTTCGCTACCTTTTTTAAGTTCAACCGTGAATCCAGAGCCCTCAAGAACGTCCTTCAGCTCAGAAAGCTTGTGGCAATACTGCACAGTCGCGATAAGGGCTATCTCTTTCTCTGGGATATCTCTAATTCTTTCAGCAACCTTCTCAATATCGTAATCGACGAAATAGGGTACGTAGACAACTCTGCCAAATTTCAGTATTTCAGTGTGGGCATAATGGTACAGGATATCCACATCTGCTAAAAGGCTCAAATCCAAGTCGCAGGCACCATAACAGCTCTCCCCGCTCAAAATCACGTCACTACCCAAATTCTCGCAAATTTCAAACGCTTTTTTCTTCAGCCCATCCGGCAGCTGAACCCCTACCCTCACAATTCAAACTCCTGAAAGGATTATTAAATTCTTCCCAATTGTTGCAAAAAATTTAAAAAATTGCAGGGATTAATGAAGGCTCATCACATAGTTTTGGAAAAATTAATATCTCCTCATCAACTTTCTATTTCAATGAAATATAGACTGAAGGTTGTCCCGCTCAGAAGCGAAAAGTTCACCGTCGTGCTGAATCAAAGCGATGCGGAGGATTTGGGACTGCTGCCGGGAGACAGGGTGAAGGTTATAGTTGGAAAGGAATCTTTTGTTGCTGAGGCAGACTTCACCAATCTCGTGGAATCTGGAGAGATCGGCGTTTGCTCCTTTACCGCTAAAACCTGCAGGCTGGACGAAAAATGCATGGCTGAGGTTTATCCTGTCTCAAGACCAAAATCGGTCGAGTTTATAAGAAAAAAGCTTGATGGCGGAAAATATTCGGCAGTCGAGATGAAAAGCATAATTGAGGATATTGCGAAGAACGTGCTCAACGATCTCGAGATTTCGGCCTTTATTTTGGCAAACGAGATTGTAGGAATGAGCGAGGAAGAAGTGCAGTGGATGATCGAAGCAATGGTGGAAAATGGAGAAAGAATCTCGTTTGAAAGGGGAGTAATTGTAAACATGCATACAATAGGCGGACTTCCCAGCAACGAATTCCAGCTAATTGCGGTTCCAACCGTGGCTTCAGCTGGACTTTTGATTCCAAAGACCGCAAGCAGAGCGATAACTTCCGCTAGTGGAACTGCAGATACGATGGAAGTGCTTGCAGATGTGAATCTGAGCATTGAGGAG
>QNUZ01000150.1 GCA_004347865.1 Archaeoglobi archaeon
TGATTGAAAAGGTTTCGGAATACGAGGGGGTTGAAGCTGATAAAATTGTCAGGTTAGTTGCTAAAGGTCACGTAATAATTCCAAAAAACGTTCTTCGGGAAGTTGAACCTAGAGCCATCGGAACACTTGTCTCGACCAAGGTTAATGCCAACGTTGGAACGTCCCAGGAATACGTGAACGTTGAGGATGAGGTCGAAAAGGCAATTGTTGCTCAGAAGTTCGGTGCTGATGCCGTAATGGACTTGTCCACGGGGGGAGATCTCAGGGAGATCAGAAGGAGAATTATGGAGGTTGTAAAGGTTCCTTTTGGCACAGTTCCTGTTTACGAGGCTGCAAGAGATTGCAGAAGAATTGTGGACATGAGCGAGGACGATTTCATAGCTGTCGTGGAAGCGCAGGCTAAGGAGGGAGTGGATTTCATGACAATCCATGCCGGGGTGAACTGGATAACGGTCGAAAGGCTGAAAAGGTCGAACAGGCTTCTGGGCGTCGTCAGCAGGGGAGGGGCAATAACAATCGGTTGGATGCTGCACAACGAGATGGAAAACCCGTACTACAAAAACTTCGATTACCTTCTCGATATCCTGAAGGAATACGACGTTACAATAAGCCTAGGTGATGCCTTTCGACCGGGATGCATTCACGACGCAGGAGACAGGGCAAAATACACGGAGTTCATAATCCTCGGGGAGCTTGTTGAGAAGTGCAGGGCGAAGGGGGTGCAGTGCATGGTCGAAGGCCCCGGACACGTGCCCCTTGACGGGATCTTTCCGGCAGTTAAAGCGATGAAGAGCGTCACTGACAACGCGCCGCTTTACCTTCTGGGACCCTTGGTTACTGACATTGCCGCAGGTTACGACCACATTTCCTCGGCAATAGGAGCCGCAATAGCGGGAATGGCCGGTGCGGATTTCATTTGCTACGTTACTCCATCGGAGCATCTGGGACTGCCAACGGCTGAGGACGTCAAGGAGGGAGTTATAGCGGCGAAGATTGCGGCGCATGCGGTTGACCTCATAAAGGAGGGACAGAGAGAGAGGGCAATGGCAAAAGACTATGAGATGTCACTGGCAAGGAGAAATTTTGACTGGGAGAAACAGTTCGCTCTCTCTCCTGATCCAGAAAGGGCCAGAAAGATCTGGGAGAGGAGGAGGGCGAAGGGAGAATACTGCAGCATGTGCGGTGATCTGTGCGCGATAAAGCTTGTCGAAAAATACGTTCAAAAAAAGGATGTATAGGCTAAAAAATTAATGCGGAGTTACTGTATAGCCCTTCTGTGCTTTTAGATCGTCAAGCCACTGTCCTATAAATGGAAAGACATCTGTGGGAGCATTTAATCCAAACGGAAGATCCACATGCCCGGTGTTCGGAATTATCCTGTACCTATCAAGCGGGTGTGGCGTTTTTGCCTGCATCAGATCCCTTATTATCTGGTCGGACTTTACGAGACCATCAAGTTCTGAAAGAACGGTAACGAACGGGACCTTTACCTTCTTCATGTTGTAGATGTAGTAGTAGTAGCCATCGTAACCAGGGTTTGGCTTTGGCGGCTCAATCAGATATCCTCTGCCTCCGTTTTCGAAGTATTCCCTTGCAGTATACCTCAGACCGAAATCGGCATACTGTGCGAATGTTGGGGTGTAGGCACTGTCGAAGGTGTATCTAACAAGAAAATCATTCAGATAGGGATCCAGATTGTAGGGACTCGTGAAAGTAAGGGCCTTTATTATGTCTGAGTAATTACCGTAAATGCTGTTAACGCGGTAAAGGACCTTGAACAAGAAGTCCTCGGTGAGCAGCGTTACACCCCAGAGGGGATCAGTTTCAGCAATCTTATCTATTATGTTTCTGATGTCGATGTAGAGCGGGATGTCCAGCAGGCTCCAAACCAGTATGTTGTCAATTATCTTCGGAAGTGGTGGAATCATCGCGGGATCGATTGCAATGACTCCCAGGACTGTTTCGGAATTGATATAGTCCCCATTCCTGTACTTCGCTAGCCTATCATCACTCACAACTTTCTTGCACCACACTTCTCCGACTGCACATGCCAGAGTGTCGGCGAATTTTGTACCCTGCAGATAGACGTAGGAGACGAGACCTCCCGTACTGTGCCCTCCTATGATGGGGTTTTTCCCAGTAACCTCGTAAACCTTCCTTATTGCGGCCTTTGTGTCGTATATTGCCCATACGTCAAGGCTTGTGTACTTGGAACCGACTTCGCTTTTGAGATTCCCGCAACCGGTTCCGCGGTAGTTAACAAGCCAGACATCGTATCCCTTCTTCCAGAGATAGTAAGCAAGGCTGTAGTACAGCATTGGATCGTTCTGGATTCTCGGATCATTCTTTGCCCAGTCTGCTAGATTCTCGGGCAGTTTTGCCTTGTATGTACCCTTTAGGCTATCGGGTGTGTGCGGGAGATACTCTGCCATGTTCTCTACAAGGCCTGAGAAGAGAATTATGGGCTGCGCCCCCGCGTTTGGTTTCTCCTCGGCCGGAGCGTACCGGAGGAGCTTTATGTACACGCCATCATCGGTTTTGGCACTGTAAATTGCACCGAGCTTTTCGAAAGGGCAATCCGCTAGCGCTGGCCCCGAAAGGGCCACAAACAGCAGAAGCAACAGAAGGAACCGAATCATGATCAATCTGGACAATTACGGGTATATAAATTTTTTCTATTCTATGTATATAGATAATTACAATAATAATCATAATCGAATCCGAACAGCAAACATGAAATACCCAAGAAAGATTTTGCGGGCATGGGTGAAACACTTGCTGAGAAGATATTCTCCAGAGCAAGCGGAAGGAAGGTCGAGGCTGGTGATTTCGTTCTGGCTAACATAGATCTGGCCATGATCCACGATATCACGGCTCCTCTTGCTATAAAGGCCTTCAGGGAGATTGCCGGCGCAAGGGCGAGGGTATGGGATCCGAAGAGAGTCATAATGGCCTTCGACCATCAGGCCCCCGCAGACAGCGTGAAGTCTGCAGAAAACCAGAAGATGCTGAGGGCATTTGCCGAGGAACAGGGAATTCTGAACTACGACGTTGGCGGCGGAATTGCCCACCAGCTCATGGTTGAAAACCACGTTGAGCCTGGAATGCTGGTTGTCGGCGCAGACAGCCACACGTGCATGTACGGTGCCCTTGGCGCGTTTGCAACAGGCATAGGTTCGACGGACATGGGTTGCGTTCTTGCCAAGGGGAAGCTCTGGTTCAAGGTTCCGGAAAGCATTCTATTCGACATCTATGGGAAGCTCGAGAAGTACGTGTATGGCAAGGACATCGTTCTAAGGATAATAGGAAACATTGGAGCAGAGGGAGCGAATTACAAGGCCTGCGTTTTCTCTGGCAGGGTCGTGGAGAAGCTTCCGATGTCCGACCGGCTTACGATGTGCAACATGGCGATAGAGATGGGGGGAAAGGCAGGTATCGTCGAGCCCGACGACACGACGCTGCGCTACCTTAAGGAAATGGGCAGGGAATTCAGAGGAGAGCTGATCAGAAGCGATGAGGATGCGGAATTCGAAAGGATCGAGCTCAACGTTACGGGAATGGAGCCCCAGGTAGCGGTTCCTCACAGGGTCGACAACGTCGTAGGGATCTCGGAAGTGAAGGGTGTTAAGGTCGACCAGGTGTTCATCGGCTCCTGCACCAACGGAAGGTACGAGGATCTCAGGATAGCCGCCGAAATTCTCAGAGGAGAGAGGGTGGCAAAAAATGTTAGGCTCATCGTAATCCCGGCGAGCAGAAGGGAGTACATGAGGGCGCTGAAGGATGGACTCATAGAAGTCTTCGTTGAAGCCGGCGGAATAGTTGAGTTCCCGTCCTGCGGCCCCTGCATGGGGGGTAGCTTCGGGCTCATCGCAGCCGGAGAGGTTAGCGTCTCCACATCGAACAGAAACTTTGTGGGAAGGCAGGGAAGCCCGGAGGGCAAAATCTACCTTGTGAACCCGGCCGTGGCCGCAGCAACCGCCATATACGGTGTTCTGACGGATCCGAGAGAGATTTGAGATACTATTTTAATACCCCTCCCTCATCCGCGCTTGTGGCGTACTTCGCGTACCTGTTCAGGCATCCCTTCTCGACTCTAGGCCTGAAATTGGGCAGTTTGCTCAGCCTTTTCCGTATTTCCTCATCATCAAGCAGCACTTCTAGCCTTCTGGTGGGAATGTCTATTTCTATCTCGTCCCCGTCCTTCAGCGAGGCAATAGGACCTCTCTCAGCTGCCTCAGGGGAAACATGGCCGACACAGGGTCCTCTTGTTGCACCGCTGAACCTTCCATCGGTTACAAGGGCGACACTCTCTCCGAGACCGTAGAGCATCAGTAGAGTCGTCGCCGTCAGCATTTCGCGCATTCCGGGCCCTCCCTTCGGCCCTTCATACCGGATAACTATAACCTCTCCCTCTCCGATTTCTCTACCCAGAATGGCCGATACCGCCTCTTCTTCGCTGTCAAATACCCTAGCAGTTCCCTTGAACCTCATCATCCTTTCGCTCAAGGCAGAGGTCTTGACCACAGCACCTCTTGGAGCGAGATTACCCTTCAAAACCGCTATACCCCCTTCCCTGTGAACCGGATTGTCCAGCGGTCTTATCACGTTTTCATCGTTAATCCTGGCCTTTTCCGCGATTTCCCCGATTTTCAGCCCAGTTACAGTTTTGCAATCTCTGTTTATAAATCCTTCAAGCCTTTTAAGCAGCGCAGGAATTCCTCCTGCATTGTGGAAGTCAAAAATCGTGTATTTTCCCCCGGGAGCTATTCCGCAAATATGTGGGACTTTTCTGCTGATTTCGTCGAAGATTTCAAGCGAAAGTCCGATTCCAAGCTCTCTTGCTATTGCTGGAAGGTGAAGGACGGTATTTGTCGATCCGCCAAGGGCCATATCGGCCATGATCGCGTTCTCGAAAGCTTCCTCGGTCAGTATCTCCGAGGGTCTGATCTCGCTCTTAAGCACTTCCATCACAAGCCTTCCGGCTTCGAGCGCAAGTCTAAGCTTTGCGGAATAAACCGCAGGCGTGGTTGCCATCGTAGGAAGCGTCAGACCCATCACCTCTGTCAGGCACTGCATGGTGTTGGCGGTGAACATTCCCGCGCAGGCTCCCGGTGTTGTGCAGATGTTTTCCTCAATGTATCTCGCATAGTCCGGGTCTATCTGACCTCTCTGCGCCAGTTCGAATACCTCCGCAACGTCTATGGCTGTTAGATCCCTGCCGCTGAAAATACCGTAGGACGGGCGAAAAGGAAGCATTCCTCCTCCCAGAACGAAGACCGTTGGAATGTCAAGCCTGGCTGCTGCCATCAGCATTCCGGGAACTATCTTATCGCAAGTTGCTATGCAGACCATTGCGTCAAACCCGTGTGCCTCGATCATGAGCTCTATCGAGTCCGCAATGACTTCCCTGCTCGGAAGGGGCGCCCTCATCCCGCTGTGGCCCATGGCTATTCCATCGCAGATTGCAATGGTGTTGAACTCGAGCGGAACCCCGCCGCGCTCCCTTATTCCCATCTTGACAAAGTGTGCAATCCCTTTTAGATGCATGTGTCCCGGAACCACTTCGTTCCAAGAGTTAACGACTGCAACAACTGGCTTCCCGAAA
>QNUZ01000151.1 GCA_004347865.1 Archaeoglobi archaeon
GCTATATTTATGCATGCGTTCAGGTCTCTGCTGTAGATCAGCCCGCATTTCGGACATCTGAACTCCCTTCCTTTGACTTGGGCAACATGCCCGCATCTATGGTAGAATTGGGAGAGCACTATTTAAAGCTTGCCCGTTCATCCCATAGCTAAAGCTCCGGGTTTTCTGGGCACCCATTTATATAAAGAGGATAGCTTTTCATCAGCGATCTTATGTCCTGTGACTTTCTGAGAAATTCGAGATAGCCCTAAATCGCGGGTTAGAAAATCCCGGAATCCAAACTATTTAGAAAATACGGCAAACCGTTGACGAAGTCACTGGACGAATACAACTGGCTAACCATTACCAGAAAAACAGCTCGACCGCTGCTAGGCAAAATTTTGCCAATCTAAAGAAAAATTGCGGGGTTGTTTTAGGGTTTTTCAGTTGATAATCGAAAGATTTAATTCTGAGAAAAGAAATTAAAGAAAGATATGCCTGAGTTCCTTCACCTGTTTGCAGAACGTATCAGGCATGACCTGATAAAGAGCATATTCGAGCCATTGGTTGATCTTTCTGCCCATTTTGAGAAAAACTGGGTGGATGCAGCATTAAATCCTGGAAAGACTCCTATTGAAATTCTGGCAATAGACAGCAGCTCCCAGCAGGAACAGCTTCCCTGGGAAGGGATTTTTTATGTTGTAAGGGCCCTGGGAGTATCCAGAAATAAGAGATACATGGATCTCGTTGCAAATGTTGATATCTCCCCTGACACAGCTAGAGAACCATATTTTCTGAGCAGAAAGAGGGAATGGCTTGAGCACAGAGTTGCTCTGAAGGCGATCGATGACGGATTTTCAGGCTGCATTCTTTTTGATGGTTCAATATACGGCAGGGAAGTCCATCTACCTTTTGAGACCGGATTCTCCAACGACAGGGATTTTATGATCGAATATTTCAGAACTTTTTTAGAGCTCATCGATGCCTGTAGAGAGAGAAAAATTTGCATGATCGGAATCAGCAAGGAAAGCAGAAGCTCATTCTTCCGTGAGTTTCTGCTTCTTAACTTTGCGCTTGAGATGAAAAGCGAGCTGGGGCTCGATGAAGCCGAGATCGCTAAAATTTTTTCGGAAATACTGGATAACAGATACGAAGCGCTTAGAAAGATTAAAAACGCAAATAACAAAAAGCTGAGAGTTCTGGCAGAGGAATTGCTTTCAAGAAAACCCGACTTTGCGCTAATACTGAATCATGCGCGGAAAACGGGTTACACAGTACCGCTGCTACTCGGAGCCTCGGCAGGGTGGAGGAGAGGGATAGAGCAGATTATGAAGGAACCGGAAGCTTTTTTAAAATCGAGATTTCCGATCTGCAGTCAGAGTGAGGAATTCGTGGATAAAGCGATGGAAGTTGTTACCAGAATCCCCGAAATGCCCGCAGTGGTCTCATTCCACGTTCTTCCCTCAATTTCGGATACTCCGGTAAGGGTTGATGCCCCGGCATGGTGCCTCGGACTGGAAAAAAAGCTGCTGGATGTCGGCTGGCCCGAAAGGACAAACGTTGATGTCGGAGGGATTTTGGAAATAATCTCTGCAGGCTACTGCGGTCCCGAAAATTACAACATATGGCTTAAAGCCGCTCACGATGGTGTAAAGCTTTCTTCGGAAGTCTTTGAGAGGCTTTATTTTGGCAGGATTATGGAAATTTTTGGTTCCTACAAAAAGGTGAGGAGGGAAAGGTATGGATGAGTCCAGGATCGGATACGTTGTCGGCGAAGCGGATCCAACTGAGTTCTGGTTCTCCGTTGACAGAGAGAGACATCCCCAGCGCTGGGATTATGTCGTCGTGAATTCGAAGGAATTCGTGGACGGTGAAGACAGAGATGTGCAGGTGCTCGCGCAGATAGAAACCGTGGTCTCTCAAAGCCTGGCCCTCAACCGTCCCGAGCTCATGAGCGTACAGGCTGTGGAGAGGATAGTGGAGGAAAACCTTGTTGAGCCAAGGATTCTTGCAAAGGCCAGAGTTCTCGGATTTATGCACAACGGAGAGGTTCTGCAGCCGAAGAGGGCCATTTTTCCGGGCGAACCCGTTTATCGCGCGCCAAAAGAAATTCTCCAGACCTTCTATTCCTATCCCGAATCTGAAGGTCTTTTTGTCGGCTATCTCATCTCAAGGCCCGAGATTCCCGTCTTCCTCAGTATTAGGGGTTTGAGGAGGCACCTTGCAATCCTCGCCCAGACGGGGGCCGGAAAAAGCTATGCCGCAGGAGTGCTGATCGAGGAGCTTCTGAAAAAGGGCGCAACGGTAGTTGTAATAGACCCGCACGCCGACTACGTCTTTTTATCACTCAAAAGGGATGGGAAGAGCTATTCGGACAGAATTACAGTCTTCAGGACTCCGAAAAGTACGGGCAGATACAGCCTTCCAAGGAGGCCCGAGACTTACGAGGTCAAGTTCTCGGAGCTCAGCCTGGGGGAAATAGCGTTCGTTTGCGGGATAGAGGAAAGGTTTACGAACATACTCAAAAGCCTCAGGGATGCTCTGAACGCTCTCAGAGAGAATGGGGACTACAGGCTTGAGGACCTGATAAACTATCTGCAAGCCCAGGATGACGACTCGGCATTTAAAGCCCTGAACTACGTCAACAAGCTTCAGAAGATTAACGTTTTCGGGGATGCAACCACGGATATAGGCAGGATTCTCAGGCCAATGCACGTTTCAGTCATGGATCTCTCCGGACTTGAGGACAGCATGGCGGATTACATCGTCTTCAGGCTCCTCAGCGATATCTATTCCGCCAGGGAGAAGAATGAGTTCGAGTATCCTGTCTTCGTATTCATAGAGGAGGCGCACAGGTTCGTTCCAAACAAGGAGAGCACTCTTTCGAAGGATATAATAAAGAGGATTGCCGCAGAGGGCAGGAAGTTCGGCGTTTTCCTCACGCTCATAACCCAGAGGCCGAACAAGATCGATCAAGACGTTCTCAGCCAGTGCAACAGCCAGATAATCATGAGGATAACAAATCCGGAGGACCAGAAAGCGGTTAGGGCCAGTTCGGAGAGAATGAGCGAGAGCCTGCTCAGAGACCTTCCCGGGCTGAATGTGGGCGAGGCTGTGGTAGTTGGGGAGATAACAAAGGCTCCCGTTATGGTGAAGATAAGGCGGAGGGAAACGAAAGAGGGTGGAGCGGATATAGATGTTGTCGGGAGCCTTAGGAGGGCGATTGAAATGGTAAGGGAGGAGGAAAATAAGAGGGGAGCGGGTTTAAGGGAAATTAGGGAGATGATGAAGCTTACGGAGGGATACTGATGAGGATAGCCCACATTTCCGACACCCATCTCGGCTACAGGCAGTTCCAGCTGGATGAGAGGGAGAACGACCTGTACGAGGCCTTTGAGCAGGCCGTCGATAGGGCGATTGAGGAAAGAGCTGACGTTTTTATTCACTCCGGGGATCTCTTTGATTCGCCAACGCCGCCAATTAAGGCGCTTTACGTTTTCAAGAACCTAATAAGAAGGGTCAACGATAAGATGAAGTTTTACTGCGTCCTTGGGGACCACGACAGGCCGAAAAGAAAGGGGATGCCGCCGCACAAGCTCTTCGACATACGGGTTCTGGGCGTGAACGAGCTTGAGTGGGAGGAGGTTAACGGTGTTTTGATTGCTGGCATCTCGAATATGAGGGGAAAGCTGGCTGAGATCCTCAGGCAGGAGATGGCGAAGTTCGATTCAATTGCAGAGAAGTACAGGAATTCAATTCTGGTAGCCCATCAGGCCATAGACAAGTACCTGTCGTTTGAGGGAAGTTACGAGCTTAAGGAAGACGATCTGCCCAGAAATGCGAGCTACCTTGCGTTCGGACACATACACTCAAGGCAGATTGCGAGATTCGGAAAAGGGTTCCTAGCCTATGCAGGGGCCACGGAGATCCTCAGGAGGGATGAAATCCCCTCATGGCATAAGGAGGGAAAGGGTTTCCTCATTGTGGACTTTGACGGAGATGAGCCAGAGGTGGAGAAGGTGAATCTGGACATAAGGCCCCAGTTTGAAGTGGATGTCGAGTACGAAAAGATTGATGAGATCCTAAAGCTGGATTTTTCCAGAAAACCGTTGCTCTACGTAAGCATTAAGGGAGAGAAAATGGATGCGGGTCAAATTCACGAGAAGCTCCAGGAATTGCTCAAGGATAGGGTTCTGTACTTCAGATACAATCTCGTAGATACTAGCAAGCCTGTTCCTGAGCTACCGAAGGGACAGATAAGGATGGATGAACTGCTCAGGGCACATCTGAAGGACGAGAGACTTGTAAGTCTGGCACTCGAACTGCTGGGACCGCTGTCCAGGGGAGAAATAGAGGAGGCGAAGGAAATTGCAAACAGATACTTAGAGGAGGTGATGAAATGATAATAAAGAGCGTTGCGATGAGGGATTTCATATCCCACGAGAACACGGAGATCGAATTTCCGCTGGGAGTGACCGTCATTGTCGGGCCCAACGGTGCCGGAAAGACCTCAATTCTCGATGCTATCGTCTTCGGGCTTTTTGGCGAAAGAGCGAGGGGCGATAGGTTTGATGACCTGATAAGGAGGGGACGCAGTTCTGCGGAAGTCAGAATAACCTTTGAACAGGGTAAAAATGTATACAAAGTCAGTATCACGAGGAAAAAGAGAGGGGTTGAAGCATTTCTTGAGAGAGAGGGATTCGGAATCGTGGCAACGTCTGTAAACGAAGTTAGCAGGGAGATCTCAAGGATAATGGAGATGGACAAGGAGACGGCTTTGAAGTCGATCATCGTAAGGCAGGGAGAAATAGCGAGCCTTTTGGAGGAAAATCCGAAAGAAAGGAAGAATCTGTTTGGAAAGCTGCTCGGGATTGAGAACCTCGAGAGAGCATGGGATAACATGAAGCATCTTATCGATCATTTCAATGGGTATTCGAAGGATTATGAAAGGCTGAAGTCAGAAGTGGATTTGAGAAGGAAAGATCTGAACAAGCTTTCAAGCGAGCTCGAAGCCCTTGAAAAGGAGATAATGGAGCTGGAAGAGAAATTGAGCCAGAAATCCGTGGAATACGGGGAAATTGAAAAGGAAGTGGAAGAACTGAAAAAGAGGAGGGAGGAATACGAGAGGCTCTCGAAAGAGCTGGAGAGGATCAGAAAGGAGATAGAATTGAGGGAGAAAGAGCTGGAAGAAACAGGAGAAAGGCTAAAAAAGGCCAGAGAAGCGAAAATTGAGGCAGAAAAACTGAAAGCTGAGGTCGAAAAGATTCCAGTGGTCGAGGAACTGATAAGACTCTCGGAGAGCATCGAAACGAAAAAACAGAGGCTTGAGGAGAAGAGATTGGAGCTGGAGAAGATTCAAAGTCACAAAAGAGCCTTAAAAGAAACGGAAAAGGCGTACAGCGAGTACAGATCCATTGAAAAGGCAATTGAGGAGTTGAAAAAGAGGGAGGAAGATCTCAGAGGGACGGATAACCTAAAAGCGGAGAAGGCTGCAAAATTGAAACACCTGGAGAATTCGCTGAATTCCGACAGCGCAGAGTTTGAGAGGCTGAGGAGCAAAATTCTTGAGTACTTGCCAGAGATTTCGCC
>QNUZ01000152.1 GCA_004347865.1 Archaeoglobi archaeon
CTTTTCTGGTTCTGTCAGAATCGTAACCTCGACGGTAATCTCGTCCATCTCGCTCAGCCTTACGGGCTCAAATCGTGGATCGTCAACCGCAGCGGCGATTGCAGACTCTATTATTGCTTCATCGAGCCTTTTTATGGGATAGGGGAAGCCAATACAACCCCTTAAATCATCGTTCTTGAGCAGGGTTGTGAAAACACCCCTTTTTTCTGCGAAGACACCGCCAAGCCTCTCGCTTATTACCTTTTTTTCCTCTAGATACTTCTCTATTGCTCTTCTTGCAAGTCTTACGGCTTTCGTACCTTCTTCAAGGCTGAGTCTCATAAAGAGAAAAAGTATTTTTAAATTAATAACCCTTGTTGCTTTATGATCTTGGGCGTTGACATCGGTGGAACGAATACAGATGTGGTTTTGCTTGAGGACGACGTTTTTGAGGTTTTAGGCAGCTTTAAAACCAAAGAATTCGATCTGAGCAAAATAAAAGTTGATTACGATGTTTTGGGTGTCGGTATTGCAGTGTGGTTCAAGAATGGAAAGCTTGTGGGAGCTCCAAACCTAGAAAGAATTCCGAGTTTGGAAACAGAGAAACCCAAGGTAGTCGATAATGACGCAAATTGCTTCGCTTATTTCTCTTCATATCTCACAAAAAAGAAGAACGTTCTTTCGCTTACCGTTGGGACGGGAATAGGGACGGGGATCGTGATTGAGGGTAGAGTTTATCGGGGCGATGGTCTTGCAGGAGAGCTAGGACACACTTTTGTTGGGGGACGGAGAAAGTGTAAATGCGGTGGCTATGGACACCTCGAAGCATATTTTGGAGGATGGGCCATAAAGGACATAAAGGAAAAGCTCGAAAATGGATCGATATACGATACAAGAGGATTTAGACTCTTCTGCATTGCAGTATCAAATGCAATAATGCTTCTAAATCCAGAAGTGGTTACCTTTGGCGGTAGAATCGGCGGAAGGCTGAGCGAGGAAATACTTACGGAAGAAATTTCGAAGCTAATTCCTGAAGTTTTCAAGCCGGAGTTCAGAGTTGTTAAGGACGATTACGCGGTTGCCAAGGGAGCCTCTCTATTGGCTCGGGACTCAATCAGAAAATAGCTCAGGATATTCAGAAGACTTGAAACCCTTCTTCTCCATCAAATCGAGAGAAACGATGAACTCATCTTCAGCTTCCCTTTTTGTGCCAACCACCAAATATTTTTCGCCGTTTATAAGCTCCAAATCTCCTCTCGCGAAAACTCTCTCGCCCTTGAAGGCCTGACCTGCAAAGGTGTGCGTGAAACAGAGGATGGCTTTAACTTCGGGGTGTTCAAGCGGATAATAGGCAGGGTAGTCAAATATATAAAGGTCGTCGGTGACTTTAGAGGTGATAGCTGCTTTTCCAAGCTTTATTCCCGCATCTTCGGGTATTCCGTTGTCTATTTCCTCGTAACCTCTCACGTAAAGAAGATCAAAATAAGTCTCTCCGATATACGCTCTGTGGAACTTTCTCTTTTCGTGTGTAACAAACAGTTCGTATGGAATCGGGACTTTTCTCTTTCGATATATGAAGTCCCACATTTCTTCATCTAGGTCTGAAAGTGTGCCAGTTTCAATACCCTTTCTCAGCCTCTCCCGCGCTATGAACCAGTACTTTCCATAGACTACGAAGTCAACGTCGGAATCTTCGCTTTGCAGCCCTATCAGCCTGGATCCTGTCACCCCCATTTCATGCATCGGGATTGTGCTGAAGAAGTTCACAACCTTAGCAACATTCGAGTCCATTGCATCTTTCAGCCTTTCTTCTGGCTTGAAAACCTCATCAATATCACTCAAGGGAACTCTGAAAATCCCACGCTCGTAGTACTTTTCCGCAGCCGGGTGTGCTAGAGCTTCTTCGTGAGACAGCTTCTTGAATCTTTTTTCATCCTTTATTCTGTCCCCATTTTTGTGTGGCGAGTATCGCAAAAAGCACTTGGCCTTTTCATCATTTTTGTAGCCAAGAACCGAAAAGTAGCACTCCTCCACCCTCAGGAAGTCCCTAAGGCGAATAGGTCGCATAAACCCTTTTTATATCCTTTGCAGCAGCTTTATCACCCTCTCTTTTGAGCAGCCTTCCATCGATGAGCTTAATCCTCGTAATCACGAACTTCTTACCATCGAATTCGATCTCCTCCCCGACCGAGAATTCCGTTTCTCCGTCGAAAAGGACCTTGTATGGAGTAGTTACCGACCTTTTGTGCAGGCTGAATTTGACATAGACTTCACCGACATCCTTAAGCCACACGGCTTTAGAATCCTTGGCCTTTGCGAATTCTACAGTTCTTCCGTCTTTTAGCTGAATTGCGGTTATTCTTCCCAGCCTGCTTTCACCTTCAAGGTCAACTATAAACTCGGATCCCTTAATAAGGTCTTCTTCTTCAGGTATTTTTAAAGTACCTATTTTTGTCTCCTTGTCCTCACTAAAAATAGCTTTTAGTTCTATCTCCCTTTCAGGGGTTAAATAAGCATGAGTTCCGCAAACCAGACATCGGTAAAGATTTTCCTTTACAACCTCGTGTTCCGTTATTTCTTTACAGGTATCGCAGTAGATCTCTGATCTCATAATTTCACTCTGCTTGCTGAATTTAAATACTTGTTAGGGTTTCTGGAACTGACTTCCTCCCCCCACCTAGAGGACGAGGCTTTCGGTTGTAAAGAAACCTTTATTATACATTCAGCTAACTTGAACTGTGAGAATCCTTCTCCTGATAATCCTCAATGCATTGGTATTTCTGCTTTCGTTATCCGTTGGTAGCTCTTCCTATGGCTTTGAAGAACTATGGAAGTTAATTATGGGTGAAGCGGACGAAACTGCGAGAACAATAGTAGTAGACTACAGGTTACCGAGGGTTTTGCTTGCAATGATGGTCGGTGCTTCGCTCTCAGCGTCGGGATGCTCTCTTCAGGCTCTTTTTAGAAATCCGCTTGCAGAACCATACGTTCTAGGAATCGCCAGCGGAGCTAGCTTCGGTGCTATAACGTCCATAGTACTCGGACTTAATATCACAGGCAGACTTCTACTCGCATTTCTCTCTGCAATTCTTACCGCATACTTAGTCTTTTTTATAGGGAATACTAGGAAGTTCAGAGACCAGAGTTATGCAATTCTGCTAGCCGGAATTGCAATTGCATCTTTTCTTTCAGGTATTAACTCGCTTCTCATCTATCTGCATTCGCAAAGCCTACATCAGGTCATATTTTGGCTCATGGGAAGTTTCTCGAACCCTCAATGGGAAGAAATCTACTTTTACATCCCCCTACTCATAATTGGACTTTCTTTCCTTCTTGCAACCTCCTGGAACCTGAATGCACTTCTATTGGGAGACGAGCACACCAGAGCTGTTGGTATCAACGTCGAAAGATACAGAGCGGAACTAATAATTTTCACATCGCTCCTAACCGCCAGTGCTGTAGCCGTGAGTGGTGTAATCGGGTTCGTCGGAATAATAATTCCCCACACTGTCAGGATAACCATGGGAGAGGAGCACAGAAAACTTTTGCCTGCGACTATTCTGCTCGCCACTGCTTTCATGCCAGTTGTGGATATAATCGCTAGAGTATCTACAACAGGTGAGATACCCGTTGGAGCGATCACGGCAATGCTTGGGGGGCCATTTTTCCTATACCTTTTGGTGAGGAAGGGCTTATGAATCTGAAAGTGGAAAGTATCACAGTAAAGCTAGGAAGTTCGGAGATCCTGAAGAATGTTACAATAGAGGCAAAAAAAGGCGACTTTATCGCATTGCTAGGTCCGAACGGAAGCGGAAAATCTACCCTTCTGAGAACTATTTTCGGAATGCTCAAACCGCTTAAGGGTGTTGTTTTCTTTGACGGTAAACAACATGAGATGGGATATCTTCCACAAGAGAGCGCAGAAACGAACTTAAAAGCAATCGAAGTCGTGCTTCTAGGCAGAACGCCCTATTTGGGTAGGATAAAAATTCCGAAAGAAAGGGATTATGAAGTTGCGCTGAAGTCGATGAAAGAAGTTGGAATCGAAAATCTGGCAAATAGAAAATTTTCCGAGCTTAGCGGTGGAGAGAAGCAAAAGGTTCTTTTAGCAAGACTATTTGCTCAGGAGCCCAAAATCCTCCTGCTTGACGAACCCACAGCTCATCTAGACATTTCATCCCAGCTTGAGATTATGAGTATTATAAAGGATCTTTCAAGAGAGAGAATAGCGATAGTAGCTATGCATGACATTAACCTTGCCATCTCATTTGCGAACCGCATTTTCATGATCAGGGATGGAAAGGTACTGTACACCGGAGCCCCGAAAGAGGTAATAACAGAGGATAGTATAAAAGAGATTTTTGGCGTCGAAGTAACGGTAAGGAGGCAGGGACAGGTATACGTGATTCCAAAAATCAGGGGGAGCAAAAAAGGTAGAAAAGTGCACGTAATATGCGGAGGAGGGAGCGGAAGGGATCTGATATATCTCTTGAATTCTCAGGGATATTCAATTTCCGCAGGTGTGCTCAATGCTCTGGATTCGGACTGGGAGACAATGTCAGAAATTGGCGGCGAGATTGTCGATGCCCCGCCATTCTCACAGATAAGCGATGAGGCCTATCAGAGGAATATAGAAATTATAAAACAAGCCGATGCTGTTGTGCTAACAAATCTGAGCATAGGCAAAGGAAATTTCAAAAATCTGCTCTGTGCAAAATTTGCAAGCGAGAACGGAAAACTTATAGTCGTTGATAAAACGGAATTCAAAGAAAGAAACTTTGTAGGCGAGGAGGCAAATAAGCTGTATTCGGAAATCCTCAAAAAGTCCATTGTAGTTAAAAGTGAGGAGGAGGTTCTAGATGCCCTACGAAAGCTACTTTGTAGATAATAACACGCTGGTGGTCAATGGGAACTTCTTGGGAGTTAGCACTGGGATTCTCGGAGGCTGGAAGAAGGTCGATAGCGCATTCAATCACACCGTCAACCCTGAGTTTTACAAAATGGATCCCAAAGAGTATCTTAAGAGAGTTGCAAGTAAATATGGGCTAAAGAGATATTTCGGTCTGCTTACCGCAGTTCCGATGAAAAAGCTCAGCATTAAGAGCTCTGGCGCTGTCACAGCATTCGTAACCGCTGGGGTGGAGAACCCAAATGATATGACCATCAATATCATTCTCGTCCTAGAGGCGAGAACGAGTAGATCGGGATTACTGAATGCAATAATTACTGCAACGGAGGCCAAAAGCAAAGCTTTGTTTGAACTCGGTTACAGCTTCACTGGGACGAACACGGATGCAGTAGTAG
This sequence comes from Archaeoglobi archaeon, assembly GCA_004347865.1. Taxonomy (GTDB): domain Archaea; phylum Halobacteriota; class Archaeoglobi; order Archaeoglobales; family Archaeoglobaceae; genus WYZ-LMO2. The sequence goes on from QNUZ01000152.1 coordinate 5,284, forward strand.
TTCTAAGCACGAGGAGGGGGAAGTTCGAGAGATTCACCGGCCCAGCGACAAACCTAGGACAAGAAATCTGGAAATGCGTCTCACTTGGTGTTAAAGATAGCCTAAAGA
>QNUZ01000153.1 GCA_004347865.1 Archaeoglobi archaeon
CCAGTTTTCGGAACGGACGTTAAAATCGTGGATGAGAGCGGTAGAGAACTTCCTTGGGACGGGAAAACAATAGGAGAACTGTGCATTCGTGGTCTCTGGGTTACTGGGGAGTACTACAAGGATCCCAGAACATTCGAGTCCTTTTTGGAAGACGAGTCCGGGCTATGGTGGAAGAGCGGAGACGCTGCGACCATCGATGAATACGGCTATATAAAGATCGTTGACAGATTTAAGGATCTGATCAAGAGTGGCGGCGAGTGGATAAGCAGCGTGGATCTAGAAAATCACATCATGGCACATCCGAAAGTTTTCGAAGCCTGTGTCATCGGTGTACCGCATCCAAAGTGGCAGGAAAGACCACTCGCGATCGTTGTACCGAAACCCGAGTACAGAGAGAATATTACGAAGGAGGAGATCAGGGAACATCTTGCCAGGAGGTTTGCTAAGTGGCAGATACCGGACGAAATTCTTTTCGTTGATGAAATACCTAAAACGAGTGTTGGAAAGTTCAGCAAGCGGATGCTGGGGGAAATGTATAAAGACTACTACTCTAAGAAGTAATTGGTGTTGGTATGAGGGTTCTGGTTGTTGGAGCCGGAACGATGGGACACGGGATTGCCAGCGTCTGTGCAGCCTCTGGCTTTGAGGTGGACTTGGTTGACGTTTCTGAGGAAGTTCTGGATTCCGCAAAGATGAAGATCGGCTGGAGTCTGAAGAAGCTTGAGGAAAGAGGGGCAGTTAAAAATGCGATGGAAGTTTTGCAGAGGATAAGGACATCGACAAACCTGGCTGAATGTGCAAAGTTCGCCGATTTCGTCATCGAGGCAGTGGTTGAGAAAACGGAGGTAAAAAAAGAGATTTTTAAGATACTCGATGAGAACTGCAGGCCAGAAGTAGTTCTTTCGACGAATACGTCCACAATTCCCATTTCCGATATCGCATCGGCGACGAGGAGACCTGAAAAGGTTGCCGGTTTGCACTTCTTTAATCCTCCAGTGCTGATCAAGTTCGTGGAAATTATAAGGGGAGAGAAAACAAGCGACGAAACGCTGAAAAAAACGGTAGAATTTGCAAAATCCATAGGAATGGACCACATAATCGTGGAGAAAGAAGTTCCTGGATTCGTTGTTAACAGGATAAACGTGAGGGTTTTTAATGAAGCCGTGAGGCTTATAGAATCGGGATACAGGCCTGAGGAGATCGATGCAGTTGTCAAGTACCGAATCGGAATGCCGATGGGCTTGTTAGAAGTTGTGGACTTCAGCGGGGTAGACGTGCTCTACAATGTCATAAAAGAGCTCGGAAGGAGGGGAATGGATGTAGAAGTGCCTGAAACTGTGAGGAGGATGGTCGAGGAAAACAGACTCGGAATGAAAACTGGAAGAGGATTCTATGAGTACGAGGGATTTTACAGCAGGGCAAAAATACTTCCAAAGTTTGCATACAGGCTTAATCCGCTGAATTTGATAGCAGCGGGAATAAATGAGGCTGCTTGGCTTATTAGAAATGGTGTGGCCACAAAGGAGAGCATAGATAAGGCGATGGTTCTCGGAATGGGCTATCCCAAGGGACTTCTCGAAATGGCGGATGATTTTGGTTTGGACAACGTTTTAAAGGTTCTTGAGGGAAGAGAAGCGGATCCCTTGCTTAAGAAAATGGTTTCGGACGGAAAGCTCGGAAAGAAAAGCGGGGAGGGATTTTACTGCTGGAAATACGATAGAAAAGAATTTGGTCCAGTAATTTACGAGAAAAGGGATAAATACGCACTTATAACGATGAACAGACCTGAAAAGCTTAACGCCCTTAACGAGGAGATGTGGAGGGGGTTAAACGAGGCATTCATCGAAGCTGAAAAGGATCCCGATATCAGGGTTGTTGTTCTGACCGGTAGGGGGAGGGCCTTCTGTGCGGGAGACGACATAGCAGTGATGGGTTCGTGGAAGACCTTTATGGACGGCAAAAATTTCTTCACCAGCGTTGCAGTGCCATTGCTGGATACAATTGCAAATTACACGAAACCGATAATTTCGCTGGTAAACGGAATAGCTTTTGGTGGAGGTTTGGAGCTTAATCTCGCCTTCGACATAGTTATAGCAAGCGAAGATGCTCTGTTTTCAGTTCCAGAGGGCTTGATCGGTGCGATACCTCCTGTAGCGTCCTCACTCGGATTGGCCGTTCTGGGCAGAAAGATGGTGCGCTACTGCCTAACGGGAGATCAGATGGACGCTGATGAGGCGAGGCAGATGGGAATCGTGGACATAGTTGTTCCTAGGGATCAGCTTGAGATCGCAGGGGTTGAGTTCGTTAACAAGATTTTGAGGCTTGCCCCGCTTTCGGTAAGGGCAATTAAGGAGACCGCAAGGGCTTATAGGAGTATATTCGGGTTCGTGGTTGAGAAGGGATTGCACGAGATAATTGAGCTAATTCCCACGGAAGACTTTGCGGAGGGGATGAGGGCTTTTGTACAAAGGAGAAGGCCTTTATGGATCGGAAGGTGAAATGGGAAGGAGTTTAAGCCTATTGGCTAGATCGTATTCGGTTTAAAAAATTAAAAATATGTTTTTATTTTTTATGGTTTTGAAACAATTGCAACGGTGGCTACAGAGTACGGGCCTCCCAGATTATGGGCGAATCCAGCTTCAGCATCCTTTACCTGCAGACCTTCAGCTTTTCCAAGAACCTGCTTTGCGAGTTCGGCAATCATTCTCACTCCACTGGCTCCAATAGGATGACCAAATGATTTCAGACCGCCATCAGGATTTATCGGGAAGTCTCCATCTATCGCCGTGACCCCCTCTCTTATAAGCCTGGCCCCCTCACCCATCTTGCAAAGCTGCATGTCCTGGTAGTTTATCAATTCGGTAATGGTGAAGCAGTCGTGGACTATGCCAAAATCGAGCTGTTTTCTCGGATCTTCAATTCCGGCCATCTTGTAGGCCATTTTTGCGGCTTTTACGGTAGCCGGGAAGCTTAGAAAACTCTCTGAAGGTCGATGCCACGGATGCATGGTTTCCACAGCCATTCCTATCGCTTTTATCACCGCGTAGTCGCATCCAAGCTTTTTGGCAATTTCGGGTCTTGTGAGCACGACTGCTGCAGCCCCATCGCTGACAGCGCTGCAGTCGTAAACTCCCAAAGGATAGGCAACCATAGGGGCTCTGAGAACTTCTTCTACTGTAACCTCCCTTCTGAAGTGTGCCTTCGGATGTCTCGCGCCATTGTAGTGGTTTTTCACGGCAACCAAGGCCAGATCTTCCCTGTTCCATCTCCACTCCTTAAAAGCCCTGTTTGCAGCCATTGCAAACATTCCCGGGGCACTTACAACAGGCATTCCGATGCTGAAGATCCCCTCAATCGGCGGCAATCCTCTGCTGCCGGCATCCATCAGTTTCTCCACACCGGCGGCTATTACTATATCATAAGCCCCGCTTGCAACCGCAAAGCAGGCATTTCGAACGTTGTCCATTCCCGTGGCGCAGTAATTCTCAACCCTGCTTATCGGCCTCCCGAAGAACTTCAGAGAATCGCTGAAGACGTTTCCGCTTATACCAGTCGATGGATAGAAGGTTCCGCACCAAACAGCATCAATGTCCTTAAGCTCCAAGTTTGCATCTCTCAAGGCTTCGTAGACAGCTTCCACGAGCAGATCGTCGTGATCCTTATCCCAGATATGTCCAAACTTTGTCACCCCACACCCTATTATCGCAACTTCCATAAGATCACCTCACCAACCGGGCTTTCCAGCCGTAATACCTGAAGCTGTTCTTTTCGAAAAGCAGCCTGAAGGTTCTCTCGACTTCTGCATCGCACTCTATCCCCCTGAAATCCGTCAGGGTGTCGGTGATCTCAAATAGAACCCTTCCTCCACCCTCCAGATCCACAACGGCAACGCAGTGTGGGTGAGCGCCGTCGCCTACGTAATTGCCCGGGGAGACGAGGTAGTCTATGGTGAAGGTATAGATCCTGCCTTTTTCGCCCAGTTTCACTTCCTCGAAATCGTCCTTTGCTCCGCACTCGATACAGCATCTGCTGATCGGATAACTCACGGTTCCGCATTTTCTGCACTTCATTCCGTAGAATCTAATGATGGATTTCTCTTCCCTCCACAGCTTTGTAATTGGAGGTCTGTCAGGAGCATCGCGGTTGGCTATGAACCCCTTGTTGTAAAGATAATCGCCGTAGCTTATCTCCTTCCTGCTTTCGAGCATTTTTCCAAGGTTTGTCTGGATCGGATCGCTGATCTCAATTGCAATTACATCTGCCCCTTCTCCGTAACCTCCAAGCAAAATCCTGCCAGTTTTTTCCAGCTGCGATGCAAGAAGGAAAAGGGGATGCGCTGTACCGAGAATTCCGGTGGTTCTGAAGAAGAACTCCTCGGGCTTTGCTCCAACGGCTTTTAGCAACCCCTCGTAGCTCTTGGGATCTGGAGCTGAAGCGACGATTCGATCAAAGTCCATCGGGCTCATCCCGAGTTTTCCCAGAACTGACATCGCAGATCGCTGAATGCTTGATGCGTAGCCAAACATCGCATCGAGACGCATGTCATAGCTCAGGAGCTCATCCTTGAGCATCCATGATCCGGGAAGGGGCTGGTAGGAGGAGTGATAGCCAATTATCTTGGCTCCCCCCTCTTTTTCGACCGTGAGAGCGACCGCACCGTCACCGTAAAACTGCTCGTATATGCTTCCCGGCTTCAGCGGAAGACACTCGGCGGACACAACAAGAACTCTCTCAAACTCTCCGGAATCTACGAGTTCGTTCGCCGTAATTAGGGCATTTGTGGATGCTCTGAAACTGTTTGAGAAGTCCATCGTAAATGCGTTTTCGAGATCTAGAGCGGAAGCTACAAAACTTGCCGATTGTTTGATCCTAAATGGTGTTGAAGTTGAGGCGAAAAGCACGGCATCAAAATTACCTTTAAGTTTCCTAGCAGCCTCAACGGCCATCGTTATGCTGTCCTCGTCCCAGTGTGCAACCGATTTCTCTCCTCCCATCGATGGAAGACCTGTGTTTTTTGCGATCTCTTCCCTTTTGAGCTTCCATACTGGGAGATAAACACCACAATCGCTTATCGAGGCCATATCTACTTTCTGCTAACTAAAATATTTAAAATTTTTGATTTTTACTTTTTTGCGAGTTGTATGAACGCTGCAAAATACCATAAAAATTGAACCTCCTTATAGCAAAATTTTTTAAAAAGTTTGAATAACG
>QNUZ01000154.1 GCA_004347865.1 Archaeoglobi archaeon
ATTCTGCAGTTTCAGTGCTAATCCTAGCATATCAGGCAATCGTAATTCTGGGTTTGCTTTCTTTCTCCTTGATTCTCAGCAGGATTCTTCGCATATCCTACGAAGATCACCAGGCTGTAGAGAATGCCACAAAACTTTTAAAGGAGTTTGGATTGTACGATGTTAGAGACAAACTCGTCAAATTCCTTTCTAAAGGTATGAAACAGAGGCTTTTGTTGTGCATGGCATTGGTCAATGATCCGGAAGTACTTTTCCTTGACGAACCCACTTCAGGGCTTGATGTTGAGAGTGCAAGACTCCTGCGGGAAAAAATAGTCCAGTACAACGGGGAGGGAAAAACTGTTTTTCTATCAACCCACAACATGGAAGAAGCGAACCAGCTTTGCCACAGAATAGCCATAATAAACCATGGCAAGATCGCGGCTATAGATACTCCCGAAAACCTAAGGGCTCAGAGCATGGACCTCCAGTACATCGAAGTGGCTTTCAACAAGACCGTAGAAGCAGGGATATTTTCCGAAAACCCAAACGTGGTCAAGGCAGTGCCTGCGGGCAATAAGGTGCGCATATACACTCCAGACCCATCCGCGGTGATATGTTTTCTCGTCGAGTACGCCAAAAAGAACGATCTGCGCATTATAAGTTTAAACACAATGATGCCTTCGCTGGAAGATGTTTTCCTAAAACTCACAAAAAGGAAAGAGGCGGTCCTGTGAGCAACTTTGTAGAACAGTTTAGGTGTTCCCTCGTCGTGAGCAGAAAGAACATCAAGATCTACTACTTGAAGGGTCCAGTTGCAACATTCGGGCTTATATTTCCCCTCTTCCTAGCTTTAGCCTACCTGATCGGGCGTAACGTACCGCTTGAAGACGTTTTGCCGGGTCTTATTGGCATGACAGCATTTTTACCGCCACGGCCGTGGGTCCATCAATTGTTCCCTGGGAAACCCGTTCAAAAACCCTCGAGAGGCTTTTATGCTGTCCAGTTGCCATGTGGACAATTGTAGTCGGTGACATGCTCTCGTCTTTTATTTTTGGATTCGCCATTTCGGTAATTCCACTAGTATTGACATTGTTCTTTGGAATTCAGCTATTAAACTTCATAATTCTGCTTCTGGCACTGATAATCGCAAATCTGTGTTTTGCTGCTCTGAGTGTGCTGCTATCGGCTTATCCGCCTACGGACGTCCCGGCCACGACAATGATGCTCTCATCTCTCGTTAAGTTTCCACTTGTCTTCATAAGCGGGGTTTTCATTCCCATAGAAGAGCTACCTCCATGGGGAATAGCCATTGCCTCTTTTTCTCCGTTAACGTACTTCACAGATATTGTTAGGTTGCTTTTTATAAACAGAGGTTTTTATGGATTGGCATTGGACTTTCTGGCACTTTTAGCGTTTTTAATAACATTTACGATTGCGGCAATAAAGATACATGAGAGGACTCTTGCAGAAAGACTGGGCTGAAATTTTGGTTATAGGTCAAGGAAAAACAACATTCAAATTTTTTAAGTGTCGGCAGGCTAAAGGGTGGAGAGAGGGTTAGCTGAAACCTATAGACCTTAGTCTCACAAAATTCCTGCCCAGTCTGCTCTCACTGAAGCCGGATATCAGGATATAGTCAAGAGCACTTCCCTTTGCCTCGTCTATTCTGGCATGTTTCACCAGATCGGAAAATCTTCCGCCTGACAAACCATCACCGATTATGGAATACCCCTGTGCGGTCTCTTTTACGATTTTGGCTCCGGGCAAACCCCTCATGGACCTGACATCTCCGACGTTTTGAAGTTCCTTTTCGAGTTCTCTTTTGATCTTGGGTATTCTTGAAATCCTCCCGGAAAGCAGAATAACGGCGGGATCTCCGACAGTATAGCAAACCTGGTAAACGGCCTTGCAAACGCTCTCAATCATTGCCTGCATGCACATCCTGCTCTTCCAGTTGGTTTCCGACGTCTCCACCAGTTCCTCGGGTGTTGCAACGCCCGCGATGGAGGCGCAGCCTGTGGCGAAAACGTCTCTCTTTTCAAATCTTCCGACAGCTTGGGCCACTTCCAAATCCAGAGCGCCTGCGGTTAGAAAGCCCGGGCCAGGGGTAAAGGAGCCACCAACTCCGTCAACTATTCTGCCACCTTTCACCCCGATCACTGCGTTGTATCCGAAACCCATCTCAACGTGGATGTAGTTCACTTCTCCGTAATCCAGTCCGTAGTCCATTGCTACTTCATGGATCCCGAGAACTGTAACAGCAAGTTTGTCCGCGGTTCCCATGTCAATTTTGTTTAGCTTCCTGTGCAGCGGGATTGTGGGCAGATTTATCACACCCGGAATTAGTATCTTCCTTGCATTGAACTCGTACAATCTTTTGGCAAATTTCGTCATTGCTAGGTATATGTTTGCCCCTACAACACCCTTCGCGACACCCTCTTCTATTTCCTCTTTTGTTGTAGCCAGAACGAAGGTATAGTACCATTCTTCCAGCAGCTCTTTAGGAATCCGCTCAAGGTCCATCACCTCGACTCCGTAACCCGAGGGGACAACTATCACGTCAATCGGCTGCATTTCGTTGATTTTCTCCAGAAGCAAATCTGGATTAATTGCCACGTCTTTTGTTTCCACTGATGCCTCTCCGGCTATTTCGCTATTCTCCAGAAGGCATAGATCCATTGACTTCGTTCCCGGATCTATTCCGAGAACCCTCACAGGATCTCACCCGCTCACTCACTTTCGCTTTGCTGAAAAATTTTTGCTCCGTGGTTTCTGGGAATGCCAAGTTCTACTGACGCGCTAATACCGTAGCTTTTCAGCCAGTCTTCGGCCTGAAGCTTTAAATTTCCGTAGTCTTTTTTGTATATCAGCCCGTAGAGCGTTGGACCCCAAGAACTCTGCCCGAATCCGAATGTTTTCTCCCTTAAGAAATCGGTGAGAACTTCCAGATCCTCTCTGAAAATCCCTCCCTGATAGTTTTCGAAGTGTTTTCCCACAAGTATCTGAATTTCCGACAGGAATCTACCAAAATCCTCAATTTTTCTCTCCCTTATGGCCGGGATCAGTCCTAGCAGAATTCTGTGCGAAATTTTCTCTGCAATTTCGCTTCTGCTGGTTACGGTGCTCATTATCGGCTTTTCCTCGACTTCGTCAAGACCTCTGCCCAGTTTTGGAATGATCAGCAGGAAGGCCCAGTCTCCGGGTATCTCTTCCCTGAAAGCGAGCGGGGGAAATCCATTCCTCACGCCAGCATCTATCACGAACCCGCCGTGTTTGAAAACGTATGTGCTGGCCCCCGAATTTTTACCCCTTCCTAGTACTTTTGAGATCTCTTCTATCTCGGCATCGATTTTTTTCAGTTTTGCGATTCCGAATCCAACGGCGAGCTTTAGCTGGGTGGTAGAACCGAGCCCTATGTGCCTTTCTATCCTTCTTTCTACCTTTATATGGTAATCAAACCCCGTTTCGAACCTCCTGTCCATTCTTTCTAGGGCATCCTTTATGTCCTTTTTGTCCTCATCGTTTTCGGCAATTATTTCTGGCCTGTCACTCTCCTCCAGCCTCAGAAGATAACCGTATTCGATCCCGACACCGAGTGAACCGAACCTTCTACCCAAACTGCCTGAGGGATCGATAATACCGAGGTGGAGCCTCTTTGGCGTGTCTATAAGCATCAAAATACTTTTTTATATCCTTTTTTAAAATCCTTTCTATGCGCTTCGCGGGATTGGATCTTGATGAACCAAAAATTATGGGAATCATAAACGTCTCGCCTGAGAGCTTCTACAAGGGAAGCGTTGCAAAAGAAGAGGATGAATTAATCGAAAAAGCCCTGAAAATGGTTAGAGATGGGGCCTCTTTTTTGGATGTCGGTGCAAAGTCTACTGCACCCTATCTTCAGACGCAGATTAGCGTAGAAGAGGAAAAAAGAAGAATAGTATGGGCATTCGAGACTCTCAGAGGACTAGATTTGAAGGTCCCGTTAAGTGCAGACACCACAAGCTCCGAGGTTGCTGAGGCAGCCGTAAAAGCCGGAGCTGAAATCGTGAACGACGTCACAGGGCTGAAGGGTGACGCAAAAATGGCGGAACTGGTCAGGGACTACGACTGCTCAGTCATCATCTGCGCGCACAAGAAAGACTTGATTTTTAAGGATCCGTTGAGCAACGTTACAGCCGCTCTTGAGGAGAGCATAAGGATCGCGGAGGGTTTTGGAATAGACCGTGAAAAAATTGCAGTAGATCCAGCAATCGGATTCTTCAGACCCGAATGGATGCCGTGGTACGATTGGGACTCGCAGATAATTGCGAATCTTTCCAGACTGAAGAAAAAATTCGAATTTCCTTTGCTTTTGGGAGTCTCAAGAAAATCTTTCATTGGAAAGATAACTGGTAGAGAAGATCCGTCTGAAAGGCTCTTCGGAAGTCTTGCAGCTACTGCAGTGGCTGTGTTCAACGGGGCAGACATAATTCGGACACACGATGTGATGGAAACCCTAGACGCCATAAAAATCGCCTGTTATCTGAGAAGACAGATTAAATAACCCATTTGAATCCATAAGCCTTTTTTCAAACCTCTCTAGCATTTTTGAGTACGCTAGAAAGACTTTCGGAAATTTCAGATCTCCGATATGCGATGGACGCAAGTTTTTAGTATTCGATTAACAAATATTATAAAAATGGGTGCCCAGAAAACCCAGAGCTAAAGCTCTGGGATGAACGGGCAAGCTTTAAATAGTTCTGCGTTGAAAAAGCCTTGGGGATGACCCCTTGCAGAAGGAAGTCCAGATATGCGTTGTAGGCAAGGTGTTCAGGCCGAATAAATCAAAAGTCCTGGCTTTAAATAAAACTCTCAGAGAGTATTTTAAACTCGTTAAATGGTATCTGGGCTACAATTCCACATCGAAGAAGTTTTTGCACGAGAAATGCTATGAAAAAGCCAAAGAGCTCTTCAACCTCAACACAGCTTTAATCCAGACAGCAAGGGATAAGGCTGTCGAGATCCTGAAGAGCTTTGAGGAAAACAGAAAAGAAGGCAGCGTTCTGAAGCTTAAAAGGATTTCCATCCGCTTCGACAGGAGGTGCTACAGTTTTTCAAAAACAAACAACGCTCTAACGCCGTACTGGCTTACACTGAGCCTTAACAGAGAG
>QNUZ01000155.1 GCA_004347865.1 Archaeoglobi archaeon
CCCAGTTCACGCTTAAGGTTTTCAAGGACATAGTTCTAAGCAACAAGAAGTATCTCGATCTGATAACAAGCGAGGCTTACACGCATCGCACCTACTACATGGGGCTGGTGGACAGCAAGAACAGGGTAAACTTCTACGACGGAATGATCAGGGTTGTGGATCCGAACGGAAAGGAATTCGCGAAATTCGACGTTCACGAATACACGGAGCACATTGCAGAGCACGTCGAGCCGTGGACCTACATGGACTTCCCATATCTGAAGAAAATAGGCTGGAAGGGGTTTGTTGACGGGGAGCAGAGCGGAATATACTCCGTGGCACCGCTGGCAAGGCTTAATGCTGCAGACGGCATGGCCACACCGCTGGCTCAAGAAGCTTACGAGGAGATGTATGAAATGCTCGGAAAGCCCGCGCACTACACCTTGGCGATGCATTGGGCGAGAGTAATTGAGATGATTCAGGCTGCTGAGCGCATCAAGGAGCTTGCAAACGACCCAGATATCCTCGATCAGAACGTCAGAAATGTACCTACCGCAACGCCCAGCGTTGGAATAGGCGTCGTCGAGGCGCCCAGAGGAACGCTGATTCACCATTACGAGACTGACGAGAGAGGAGTTATAAGGAGGGCAAATCTGCTGGTTGCCACCCAGCACAACATCGGAAGAATTACGCTTTCGATAGACAAGGCTGCCAGAAGCCTGATAAAGGGCGGAGTGGTTAACGACGGACTTCTTAACATGGTGGAGATGGCTTTCAGAGCTTACGATCCATGCAATGCATGCGGAACGCACTCGCTTCCAGGCTCGGTGCCTGTGCCGATATACATCTACAGCGAAAGCGGGGAGCTTCTGAGAGTTATTCATTAATTTTTATTTATGCCTTTGATTTTATTTTTGGGAAACTCCCTCTACGCAGAGGACAGGATCGGCCTGCTTGTTGGTGAAATCCTAAAGGGAAGGCTTGAAGCAGAGGGCTTTGAGGTTGAGATTCTCGAGAGAATTGGTTATTCGCTAATAGACTACATCGCCGGAAAGGATTCCGTGATGATCGTGGACAGCATAATCGGCGAATACGGCGAGGTGAAACTAATCGAGGATTTGAAGTCCTTTGCCGCTTTCTCTCCAAAATCTCCGCATTACGCTGGCTTACCTGAGGCGATAGAGCTTATTAAGGCTTTAAATCTGCCTCTACCCGAAAGAATTTTGGTCCTTGGAATAGGCGTCAGGGATCCCTACAGTATAGGCGAGATTCCGCCAGAGCTTAATGCAAGAGTGGGGGATATTGCTGAAAAGGTTCATCGAGAAATTCGGAACGTCTTTAATTAGAGATCCCTTCTCAGGTTTGATAACTCTCTTCGTTCTTTTGCTCACAGTGATATTTCGAGGTAGCGCACTTAGAGGGGGAAATAGACTAATTAAAGATTAAAGTATTTCTTTGAAGTTCTCTCTGAGCTCTTTCTGCTTTTCTCAACAATTTTCCAGCCATTTTCGATTCTCTCTACCAGATTCAGAGACGCTCTAAAATTCTTTTTCAGGTTTATAAGGCCTTTAAATTGGCATGTTATGACGTAAACAAGCTTCTAGCCGATTTTGGGAGGCTTGCATATCATATACAATGTGGGGACGGGGCAATATGTAATCTTGGGCTCACTGATCAGGGATCTGACCGCCTCCTAGAGAGGAGATAGAGAATGTAGCAAGAAAGGTTGAATACGTCGAGCTTTCTGTCGAAAGGGAATTCCAGAGGACATATCTGAGATCGATAATGCTTTGATTTCGGAGAATTTTCGACAAAAGCTTATATAACCTCTCGGAAACTCTATATTGGTGGGCTAGGCTGGGGGATTCGGCGTCCCCTGTAACCCGAAACCGTCGATATGCGGGAGCCGAAGCCGAGGGAAGGTCCGCATGCCCGCAGTTTGCTGGGCAATGCGTTTCCGTAGAGTCCTCGTCCTGGAGGGTCGGCGGTTACGGCGGGCTTCTTGGAGGAGGGGTTCGCCGTATTCGTCGGAGGCACCGGCTGAGGCCCGGAAGGGAGCAAGCCTACTCCGAACGACCGGCGCTTCTGGGGGTACGGGGAGGAGGAGCGCATTGCCCAGGACTGCGGAAACAGCGGATCGACCCGAGGCGCGCCCACCACTAGTTTTTGCGCACATTTCCCCTTGCAAGTGAAGCAAACACGCCGATTACGCAGAGTACAGCGGAGATCATGAAGGAAAGCTTTACAGCGACGATGAGGTCGGGTATAACTTCCGGAATCCTGGATTTTCCGATCAGAAGGGCGAAGATCAGGGTTACAATCCCCATGCTGAGGGCCTGGCCGATTACGCGCATGGTTGCAAGCGTTGCTGAGGCTATTCCGTAGAATTTTCTGTCAACAGAGCTCATGACCGCGTTCGTGTTTGGGGATGAGAAAAGACCGAAGCCAAAACCTATGAGGATGAGATTTCCCAAGATGTACTCCAGCGGGGTTTTTTCGGTGAGCATTGAGAAGAAAAACAGAGCAAGGGCTGTTATCGCCATACCGATTGAGGCGACAATTCTCGGTTCAATTCTGTCCGAAAGAGAACCGGAGATCGGGGAAAAAAGTGCCATGATCACGGGCTGGGCCAGAAGGACCAGTCCCGAGTTCTGCGGACTCAGTTTTTTAACGTACTGCAGGTACAAGCTCATCAGAAATGCAACGGCAAAAGTTGCCGAGTAGTTCAGCAGTGCTGCGAGATTCGACATTCCGAAAACAACGTTTTTTCGGAACATCCTCACGTTTAGAACGGGATTTTCGGTTCTTGTTTCCAAGAAGGCGAATGCAAGCAAGGCCAGAACACCTGCGAAGACGAGCAGAAATCCGGGGGTTTCTGGAAGGTGAGAAAATCCGTATATCAGCATGAAGAGGGATGTGGAGTACATCAGGGAACCAGCCAGGTCAAACTTCTCCCCCTTGGCTTCAGCCCACTCCTGCCTGACTTTTAGGATTATAAAAATTGCCGGGAGGGCTAAGAATATGGGAAAGAGAAAAAGAATCCTCCAGCCGAAGTTTTGCGTTATGAAACCTCCAAGGATCGGGCCCAGAGACAGGCCGACGTAAACTGCGGAGGTGTTGATTCCCAGAACCTTTCCCCTCTCCTGCGGCGGATAGGCGGACGTGAGCATTGCAACTCCTGTGCTTGCAATCATCGCCGAACCTATGCCTTGCATGAATCTGAAAAAGACAAGAGAAGATCCAGAAAAGGAAAGAGAGCATAGTAGAGATGACAGGGCAAATACCAGAAGGCCAAAAACGAAAAAGCTTTTTCTTCCCTTAATGTCTGCCAGCCTACCCATTGGAACGAGAAACATTGCAGTCGATAGCAAAAATGCAGTCGTAATCCACGCCAGAAATATGGCGTCGATCTCGAATTCCCTCTCGATACTGGGAAGGGCAAGATTTACCGAGGAACCCATGAACGGCGTCAGGAATGATGCAATGGTCGATGCGATTAGCACGAGCCTCTTTTGATCCATGTAATGGAACTGGAGATCAATTTAAATACATTGTCGATTTTTTCCATAGCAAAGCTTAAAATATTTAGAGATGACCAAAAAAATTGGTGATGCTGATGAACGGTGAAGTTAACAAGATCATTACCTTATGCGGAAAAAGCTGGGCTAAAATAGGGGTTGAATTCATTTTCCTTGGTGCAAAGCCTGAATGCGATAACTGCAAGATAAAAAAAGCATGCTTAAGGCTCAGAGAGGGTGCAAAGTACAAGATCGTGGGACTCAGGGATGGCACAGTTCAGGAGTGTGCTCTTCACGAGGACGGTGTTATTGCGGTTGAAGTTGTCGAGCTCCCAATCATAGCCCTTGTGGATTCAAATCTGGCTGAAGGGGCGAAGATGAGGTACGAGGAAAGGGTCTGCGATCACTATGAATGTAGCATGTTCAATCTTTGCCACCCAGTGGAGCTGAAAGAAGGTGAAATGGTCGTTGTGGGCAGGATTATAGGGGAAGCTCCGGATAAATGCGCTCTGGGGTTCAATGTCGTTGTGGCCGAGCTTCAGAGGGAGCTATCGCAGTAGCGGCTCAAGGATCACGGCTTTCGGGACCTTTGCCTTGAACTCCCTCGGATCCGCCTTTGTGTTGGGTATCGCCCCGTAGTGCATCGGGATGTAAACTTCGGCCCTGATATCCTGTGCGGCCTTTATAGCCTCATCCAGATCCATGGTATACGTGCCCCCAGCGGGAAGCAATGCCACGTCAACGGCGATCTTCTTCATTTCCGGAATTCTGTCAGTATCCCCGGCGTGGTACACTCTGACGCCGTCAAGGTTCACGATGTAGCCGAGGACGCCGCGCTTGTGGAAAGGCTTGTCGACATTATACGCAGGCACGGCAGTTACTTCAATCCCCTTTAAATTGGCGGTCTGGTTCTCGGTCATTGGAAAGCTTTCAAATCCCTTTACGGAGCATGCTTTTGGATGCACAACCACTGTGTCGCTTTTTGCTAGGTTTTTTATGGATTTCGGGTCGAGGTGATCGAAGTGATCGTGGGTAACAAGGATGAGATCGGCCTTTTCCTCTCCGGCCGGAACTTCGTAGGGGTCGATGTAAACGATCTTTGAACCCTTCAGCCTGAAGCCTGCATGCTTCAGCCAGGTTATCTCAACATTTCGGTAATTTAATTTGTTCATGCCATTACTAAGACAATTGAAACTTAAAAATTTTCTGTCTGGGATTTGGAAAAATGGGAGTGAAACAAAAGAAGAAAATTAATTTGTTTATCCCCCTCTCTTCTTCAACTCCTCCTCCTTCAGAGCCCTCCTCAGGATCTTGCCAACAAGCGTCTTCGGCAGCTCATCCCTGAACTCCACAAACTTCGGAACCTTGTAGGGGGCAAGCCTCTCCTTGCAGAAGTTTACTATATCCTGCTCCGTCACCTTCCCATTGTACTCTGGCTTCAGCTGTATGAAGGCCTTCACGGTCTCCCCCCTGTAAGGATCGGGCACACCGATGACGGCAGCCTCGCTGACAGCCGGATGCTCGTAAAGCACTTCCTCAACCTCCCTCGGATATATGTTGTAACCTCCGGCGATGATCAGGTCCTTCTTCCTGTCAACTATGTAGAAGTATCCCTCCTCATCCATC
>QNUZ01000156.1 GCA_004347865.1 Archaeoglobi archaeon
GCTTGAACGGATTCACGCTGATAGCTGAAAAGGGGGATATAAGGATAGGCGAGGTTTTGGGAGTCGTCGGAGCAAATGCTACGGGAAAATCAACTTTTGTGAAGGTTCTGGCCGGAGTGCTTGAAGACGACGAAAAAAAGCTGAAACTGAATTTGAGGGTCAGCTACAAGCCCCAGTACGTAAAGGCGGATATTGATGAAACTGTGGAGGGCCTTCTGCGGAAGATAAACCCGATGATCTATTCCTCATTCATAAAAACCGAATTCCTGAAACCCATGGCCATTGAGGAAATTATGGATAGGAATCTGCAGGACCTTAGCGGCGGAGAGCTGCAGAGGGTCGCAATCGTTGCATGTCTTCTGAGGGAGGCGGATCTCTACCTCCTTGACGAGCCAACAGCTCATCTGGATGTTGAGCAGAGAAACGAGGCCGCCCGTCTGATAAGGAGGTTTGCGCTGAGCAATTCAAAGAGCGCCATAGTGGTTGACCACGACATATACTTCATTGACATGGTGAGCGACAGGCTAATGCTCTTTGAGGGTGAACCGGGTGTAGAGGGGTTTGCAGGAAGGCCGAGGGGTATGAGGGAGGGGATGAATGCTTTTCTTTCAAAGCTTGGTATAACTTTTAGAAGAGACGAGGAAACGAAGAGACCGAGGGTAAACAAGCTCGATTCAAGGCTCGACAGGGAACAGAAGGCCGCAGGGGAGTATTACTACTATGGGCTTTAACGCTAAGGTTTTTGATAGTCCGTATAGTAGGCATTGATTTCGTCGTATCGCTTTATCAGCTTTGCCACCTCAACTGCGAGTATGTGTGCACATGGCTTTTGACCCTTCAGCTTTAGCTGGAAATCGGGGCAGGAGCAGAAGAATTCGTCTACAATGTACTCATTTCTGCCGACAACAACGAAGAAGTCCCTGTACTTTTTGATCCGGTTCTGGGAAAGGTAAAAATAGGCCTTTTCACCCCTTTTGCCGTAGTTCAGAAATAGGGCCTTGTATAAATCGTAACCCAAACCCTTTTTTGAGGCTTCAACGACTTCATTCGCTATCTTCATCTTCTTGTGTTTCTTCGCTTGTGTCTATCTTTGAAAGCTCGACAACCATGCTGATCGCATCTATACCGTCTAGCCAGCTGAGGATGATGGAATCTTCAGGCAAATTCATTTCCGGAAGTGTTTCGCCCTTTATGACTCTGACGCCAATTCTCGCAATTGCGTCCAGCGCAGAATCAAGCTCCCCCTCTTTTTCCCTCTCGATTGACTCTTTTATAAGCTCACGAATGCCCTTTTTGCTGGTCTTACCTTCAAAGTAGTATTTGAAGGACTCAACCACAGCCCTTACGGCTTCGGAGGTGAGTGCGAACATATCCGTCTTTATGTCCGATTTGAAATCGTAATCTTTGCCGAAGTAAGAGAGAATCTTCTCAAGTTCCTTTAAAGCATCATCTTTTTTGATCTCCCGATCCTTTACAGCGTTCAAAATGCTGAAACATGCGATAACCGTGTCCTCGAGCATTTGATCGAAAACGGATAGAGAATTTGGATCCTCCTCATTAACCTCGCTTTCCTCGATCTTCTTTATCCAGTTCTGTATTCTCGTTTCTGGATAGAAATCCATATGGAAAATTTTTGGGGAGGATATAAGGGTTTCTACTTGGAGTCCTCAACTCCCCTCTCGGTGATTTTGAACACAACCTCGGATTCGGGAAGGTGAGGCGAGTCGACCAAACGGGCTATTCTGAGCTCTCCCTTGCTCTTCTTTAGATACACCCTGTAGGTTGCCGTATGCGCCACGATGTGCCCTCCGACGGGTTTTGTCGGATCCCCAAACATTATGTCCGGGCGGGCCATTACCTGATTCGTCACAACAATGGCCGCATTGAACAGTTCGCCGAATTTCATGAGATCGTGCATGTGCCTATTGAGCTTCTGCTGTCGATCGGCAAGAGTTCCCCTGCCAACGTATTCAGCTCTGAAGTGCGAGGTTAGAGAATCGACTATGAGCAGTCTAACCTGCTTTCCCTCTTTCTTCAGCCTTTCGGCGAGTTCCTTTGCGTTGTCAACCAGAAGTATCTGGTGGTTTGAATTGTAGGCCTGGGCAACGAAGATGTTCTTGAGCACCTCGTTTGGATCCAGTTTCTTTGCCGTTGCCATCTGTATTATTCTTTCCGGCCTAAAAGTGTTCTCGGTGTCAATCACAATGGCGCAGCCTTCAAGACCCCCCTTCTCTTCTGGAAGCTGAACGTTTACTGCCAGCTGATGGCAGAGCTGGGTTTTTCCACTACCAAACTCTCCAAAAAGCTCTGTAATCGCTTGGGTTTCAATTCCACCGCCAAAGAGGTTATCAAGCTCTTTGCTCCCCGTTGTTATTTTTTTAACGTTTTTTCTTCTCTCAAGAACTTTGTCTCCGCTCTCGAAGCCTCCGATATTTGCCATCTTTCTTGCGTGCTGTATGATTTTTTGGGCATTCGATTCGCTTATTCCACCTATTGCTGACAGTTCTGCAGGAGAGGCAATAGCTATCGATTCTATACTTGTGAATCCTGCTTCTCTGAGTTTTTTCGCCGTCTCTGGTCCAACTCCTGGGATCTCTTCGAGATCTATAAATTCTTCCGTCATCAGCACAAATCTTTCACAAAAAAGTTAAACTTTTTGCTTCGGGTGCTTAGGGGCTGAACAAGCTTGACTCTAAAAATAGGAGAGTTTGATCTCGATGGTTGTTGGTTTCTATCTTTTCTCCACGATAGGGTCACGGTGGCAGTAACTGGTAGAATCTCCTGATTTTAGTCTTCTGGAGTTCAACTCTTTCTGTCGAAGAACGGATTTTTGCCCTCGACAGCGATCGGGATTGCAAAGGCCACATCGCAATCAGTTAATCCGAGCTCTTTGGCAGCCAATCCAGCTCTGTACATTATCCTCGTATCGACCCCGAGAATGGCAGAGAGCTTTACTGCTGAACCAAGGGCTATTCCGAGATCCACAAGCTTAAAGGCGCAGTTTGGACCCCTGAACTTCACTTCCGCTCTCGTTGCCTTTTCAAATTCTGCGCAGTTTTTGAATCCACAAGCCCCGCAGTTTATACCGAGGGATCTTCCGCCCCTGAGACCAATTATAACCATCCCTTTTGCTTTTCTAATACTGTTGGCATCCCTCAGAAAGTCCCTATCTTCTGCAGCGAATTCCTCCATCTTCTTCGCAATCATCTCTATCTCATCTTTCTCTACATAGAGAATTTCAATGTCATCGATACCCCTCGACTTTGGTGCGGTTCTTGCGGACTCTGCCATGAGATATGCGGCCATCATCACGGCTTCTTCCGCAAAATCTCTTTCGCTTTTCACCATGAAGGATATTAGCTGAACATTAAATTTTGCATTTTCCTAGAGCCATAAAATGAAGTCAACTTTGACCTTCAACGAGATCCAAGCATGTGCCTTCCATCAGCTTGTTAACCCATTGATAAAGCTTAACTCCATTGATCTCTTCGCTGTAGAACCTATCCTTGAGAAACGGGAGAAACGGGTACAGAAGACCACCGGTTATCAGGGTGTGATGGAATGATACGGGCATAAATCTGCAAAATCTATCTGGAAACATTTCGCGGATCTCTCCGGTCACTCTTAGCAACCTTTTCTGGTAATCCCAAGGCGAGTATCCGCTGAACATAGTTCCTATTATCAGATCTCTCTGGTCCTCTAATAAGGCATAAATGCAATTTCCACATCCGCCGGCAGAACCGTTTAAACCAAACTCGAGCGCGTAAATCGGATCTTTGATGAGATACGGTATCGCTCCTTCCGGGAAATTTTGAACGGCTCCCCACCTCTCCATGACCTCAGAAATTTGGAACTTGCTTTTAGGATCAGGCATTATGCCCGGGCCCGCATCGTTGATTGCCAAAATCGGCTTGTTAAATATCTTCCATGCATAATAAGCGTGTAGTAAGGTTCCGTAACCACCGGCACTAGAACCGCTGAGTACGACCCTGTCCCAGTTTTTCTGCGAGGCATATCGAAGAGCAACAACCGCGTTGACAAAACCCACGTGATAGACCGTCTTTGTGTTGGGAGGGCTGCCGTAGTAGTATTTGACAACCCTGTTCCCCATATGGATGTCGCCTGTGTTGTAGGGTATGAAAATCATTGTCCAGTTTCTAAAAGGGTTTTCCGGATTTTTAACATCGAATATCCCTCCCCTGTAGTATAACTTTAGAACCCACGTTTGCGATTCTAGAGCTACCACGTATCCAGGTTCAAATGGAGGTTCGCAACTCTCGAGAGATGTGCAAATCAGTGGTTTGCAGGTTGCGTAATCTGCACAGGCTCCACCGCCCTCGAGAAAGATCAGGAGTTTATTTTCAGATCCCTTTCTGACCATTATGAAGGTCTTTTCGCCTAATCCATTCACACAGGGCCACGGAAGTTGGACTTTTTGCCAGTTCAACCCATCGTTGGGATCGTCGATGGGCAAGGAATCTATGGACGGCATTTGACTTATGTCGATCTCAAATGGATTCGCGTAGGTCCCATTTAGTATATCGTAGCTTCCAAGGGCCGAAACGGGCAGTAGGGTGATCATGACCGCTTCCAGCAGCAAATACAATTTCATGATTGAAGGTTAATTTCTGGAATTTAAATCTTGAGCTTTCTTGAGGTTTCGGCAAGAGAGTGTGGTATGTAGGTGCTATCCGCCAATGGCAGAGTTCATCCCTCACCCGGGAAGTCAATCCTTCTAATTTCTTCATGGAGCTCTCTAAGGGCCTCTAGGAAGTCGGTCTTTCCATTTTCTATCGCGTCCATTTTCTCCTCCAGAGCCCTAGTTCTGCTTTCAGAAATAAACGGAGAGTAATTTTCGATAAGGAATTTGTAGACCGAAATCCCTTCTTTTGTTGGAATTAACCGCCCATTTCTCTCAATTATGTACCCTCTCGAAAATAGCTTGTCAACAATTACGGCATATGTTGAGGGCCTTCCTATCCCCCTCTCCTTCATCAGTCTGATCAGCTCGGCCTGGGTTAACAGCTGGGCTGATGGGATCTTTCTGATCTCAGCTTGGACTTTATAAA
>QNUZ01000157.1 GCA_004347865.1 Archaeoglobi archaeon
CATAGCCCGCAGGTTAATGAGATCTGCGGGATGGGGGAGCTGTGAGCCCCCCGAACCGGCAGATGAGGGGAGGGGCGTAAAGCCCTCTCTTAACGCCGGAAGCTCCCGACTTTAGTCGTGGAGTAGCTCACTAGCTCTTTTTCGAAGGTTTCGTAGATACTAAGCGCACTTAGAGCTGGCATCAAGATCGCTAAAATCGCAGTTGTGAGAATTCCAAGTCCTAGGTGAATCATAAGAGTATCCAAAATTTGCAATAATATAAATATTTCGACAAAAAGAGTGAACTACCCCGCCCCCTTCGGACGGGCATCCTCGCCTCGCGACGGGGATTTCCTGCTTCTTCCAGGAAACTTACTTTACACCCCCGCTGAGAAGGGGATGTATAGCAGGGGGTTTCCTGTCCACAGGCTCTCGGGGCAGTCCCAACCCCGCACTTTCGCCCCTTAACCCCCGTTAAAATTAAAACTCCCTGAAAGATGGTATTATTTTCTCAGCGTAGATCTTCATTACGAGTTTGGGGTCCGGCCCGACATTGATGATCATTAAATGCTTCACTCCGGCCTTTCTGAATTCCTCAATCTTGGAGATACACTCCTCAGGAGTCCCGACTATAAAGAAGTCTGACAAAATTTCCTCACTCACAATCGAAGAATACTCTATGAACTTCGAAAGCGAATCGTCAGTCAAAAGCAATCTTTCGAAGTAGAATCTCTTTGAAAAATCCTCTGGAAGTTCCAGAGAATAGCCTGCCTGCTCAACTTTTTCAAGCGCCGATATGACAATTCCAGCAAATCTTTTTGCCCTTTCCATTGCCTGACTGCTGTCGTAGTCGATTGCAGTGTAGATCTGCAATGCCGTGTCGATTTCATCAATCCCTCTCCCCGCTCTCTCAGCCCCTCTTTTAACGTCCTCCAGATTTTCCCTGTATGTCTTGGGGGTTTCAACTATTGGCATCCAGCCATCGCACAACATCCCTGTGAGTTCTCTCGTTTTCTTGCCATTTGCCCCAACATAAATTGGAATTTTCTGCATAGGCTTGATCTGAAGAAACGCATTTTCTAGCCTGAACGCTTTCCCGGAATAGGAGAACTGCTCACCTTCCCAGAGTCTCTTAACTATCTCTATCCCCTCTTTCAGCATGTTGAACCTGTCCCATCTTATCCCAAAGGGTAGAATGTTCATTGCCTCTCCAGCGCCTACTCCCAGAAACACCCTTCCAGGAGCTAAATGGTCGAGAGTCGCGAAGAACTGTGCCAGAATTGAAGGATGATATCTTACAAAGTCCGTAACGCCTGTTCCAAGTACTACTCTCTGGGTCTTCACAGCCAGAGCCGACATGAGTGCCAGTGCATTCGGAGTCAGCCCCGGGGGAACCATCAGGGTGTGATCCGGGATTACTAGAGAATGAAAACCCAATTCGTCGCTCTGCACCGCTATTTTCATTGCCCTATCAATTGGAGGCATAGGAGGGGATAACAGATTTCCGAACCTCATGGTATAGCATTCGCTAATGCTCATTTATAATTTTTATGCTTTCAGCAGATTGAATTATAACCGCATATTCTCATTTTCGTTCAGCAGATTTGAGTTTTATCACAAAAACGGCTCCGTTGTCGTTAAAAACCTTTACTTCCCCGCCGTATCTCTCAATAGTTTTTCTAACGATATAAAGGCCAATACCACTTCCTGCCTTCTTTCCGTAGCTGAACCCTTCAGTAAATAATTTCCCCATAATCTCTGGTGGTATCCCCTTTCCGAAATCTCTAACGGTTATCTCGCACCATTCTCCTTTCTTTTCAATTGATATGTCGATTCTCTTGCTTTCTCCGTGTTTCACGGAGTTATTGATTAGATTATCAAAAATCGAATAAAGGGCATCGTCAGCCATGACCAAAGCCTCCCCAGAAACATTAACCTCAACACCTTTCTGCCTATAACCTTCTGCAACTTCTTCTGCAACTTTTCTGACATTTACTGGCCTTAATTCCGAACCTATGAGGGTCTTTTCAAGTTCTCTCATCCTATCAATTATCTTCACAGCCTCGTCGGTAACCGCAATGACCTTTTCAACCATATCTCTATCGTAAGAATCGAGAAGAAGTTCGAGAAAACCCCTAATAACCCCAAGCTTGTTCAAAACGTCGTGTCTTAGCATCTTGTTCACAAGCCTAAGAATCTCGTTGAGCTCCTCGACTTTTTTCTGGGCCTGAATAATGGGTGTTATATCTCTTATCGCCAGAAGAAATTCTCTATCAACTGCGGTGGCATAAACAGAGGTGTAAACAATCTCTTCATCCCTTCTAAATTCTATAATTTCCCTCTTTTTCCAGAATCCACCTTCTTTAAGCCTCTGGAAAAACTCCAGAGCTTTTTTCGAATTGAAACCTTCAATTTCCCAGATTCTCCTTCCGATAATATTTTCCGGATTTAATCCGAGTACTTTAAATGCTGGAGTGTTTGAATAGACTACCTTACCCTCCTCATCTAGAACAATTATTGCCTCCGCTATGTTCTCCAAAATCAATTCGAAGTTCATCCAATCAAATTTGGGATCGAAATTAAATACTTTTTCTTGTGAGACTGAAAATTGTCAAAAAGTCTATCCAAGTATGCTTTTCAAAATGCTTTGGCCTTCCCTGTAAAGTTCTTCCGCCCTCTGTTTTGTTTTTCCCTCGGCATAAATTCTCGCAATCGGTTCAGTGCCGGATGGACGAATGAGAAGCCATCCGTCTTCGTAGTCTATCCTAGCCCCATCAACATGGTTTGCATCTGGAAACATTTTTCTGAGCTCTCTCAGAACCTTTTCCTTATTTCTGCATTCAACTTTGCCTTTAAGCATGTAGTACTTTGGAATTTCGCTTATCAGCTCGCTTATACTCTTACCCGTTTCATACATAATTTCAAGGACTTTTACAACGCTCATTCCACCATCTCTCGCGAGCAAATGCTCTGGAAAGATCAAACCGCCGTTTCCCTCGCCACCAAAAATCGCCTTTTTCTCCATCATAACCTTTGCCACAACTGGAGAACCTACGGCCGTATAAACAACTTCCCCTCCCGCCTCCTCCACAGCGTCCTCAACGCACCGCGAAGAAGATACAGGGGTTACAACTATTCCCCCACCGTTCTTCTCGACGTAATGCTTCGCCATCAACGCGAGCATTGCATCTTCAGATACAAATTCGCCTTTTTCGTCCACAAAAACCGCCCGATCTGCGTCACCATCATGAGCGACTCCTAGATCTGCTCTAAACTCAACCACAGTCTTCTTTAGCAATCCTAGCTCCTTTTCCACGGGTTCCGGATTCCTTGCTGGAAATCTGCCGTCAAGATTGCAGTTTATTCCGAGTACTTCACAATCAAGTCTTTTAAGGATCTCCGGGGTAGTTAAAGAACCTGCACCGTTCCCGCAGTCAACTACAACACGGAACTTTTTGTCAAAATCCACACTCTCAGCAATAGCGCTAACGTAAGGTTCTATACATTCATCTCTGAGTAGAGTTCCAACCTCGTTCCACCTCGCAATTTTGAAGGTTTTGCTGTTGTATATTTTTTCGCTCTCTTCATCCATTTCTCTGAAAAACTCAGCTCCATTTTCCTGAACAAACTTTATTCCGTTGTATTCTCTGGGATTGTGGCTTGCGGTAACTACGACTCCGGCAATCCTGTTATTTTTAGCGTAGAACTGAAGGGCTGGGGTGGGGGCGATGCCTAAATCGATTGCATCGCTCCCAGCAGACATTATGCCCGCGAGAACAGCAGACTTCAGCATGAAGCTTGAAAGCCTAGTATCGCACGCCACAGCGATTCTGCCCGGCTTCAGAGTTGCTATAACCCTCCCCAGATCCAAAGCCATCTCCGCGGTGAGCTCCTCATTCGCGATGCCTCTAACACCATTCGTTCCGAAAAGGCTCATAATTCCACCCTGAACATAACCTGACTCGCAGTTCTGAGCTTCCTTCTGATTGCGGGAAGCTCATAGAGGTACAGCATTAAGCTATCATTTACTATCCGATCATAACCAAAGGCCTTCTTTACAAATTCTATATGCAACTTATCCCTTACAAAAACCACTCTCTCTCCGCCTATCTCGCACATTTCCAATATTATCGGGATCCTAAATCTCCTTCTGTCAAGCTCGTCCACGTATTGTGCGATGAATTCGAGCTCTTTCTTCTCTATGTAGTATTCATTTCCATCCTTGGCCAAAATAACGGGGTCTTTTTCTTTCAGCATTTCTTCAAGGTTCTTCATGGCAGCGGGCATATGTTTGTTGACAGATTCGATCATCTTGGCAAGTACCTTCTCGTTCATTTCAGCACCTCCAACTCAATCTGTCCCGAACCTATTCCAAGCATTTTTGCAGCGCTTCCTTCTCTAACACTAAGCTCAAGGGTTCCAAAGCTACCAATCAAGGCCAATGGCTTGCCTATGGGTACATCTGAGTATGTTCTCACCATCGGGAAATTTACGCCATGAAGATTAAAACCTTTTGCACCTGCCAAAACACTCGCAGGCACGTTAGTGATCAGATTTCCGAACCTGTCGACATAAACGACCCTGGCTCTCAAAGTCCGCCCTTCAAAAGAGTAATCAAAAAGATCCAATGGTTTCATGCGCTCAATTTTGCTGAAGTACTTGAAATCTCCCTTCAACAGCAAAGCCGCTGCAGGAGCAAAGACGTCTCTGCCGTGAAAGGTCGTGGAAAGTTCACCCACAAGCTTGGATATCGATGGATCGATTTCATAGATTTCAACGATTCCATCTTCAACAGCTGAGGGATATGCAATACCATTGTCCGGAGCAATGAAAAAATGATTTTTGGTTTTAATAACCAGAGCCTTTCTGTCACTTCCAACTCCCGGATCAACTACGGCAATATGGATCGCATTTCTGAAGTAACGGTAAGAGTGGTAAAGCAGAAATGCTCCCTGAAAAACATTCTGAGGTTCAACAGAGTGTGCTATATCCACTATTCTTGCCCGAGGAGCCAGTCTAAGAATTACACCCTTCATAACTCCTGGATAAAAATCCCCAAAGTCCGTTATCAGAGTTATGATCATA
>QNUZ01000158.1 GCA_004347865.1 Archaeoglobi archaeon
AGGGGTGAAGAATGTCATGATCTTGGTTTCTTCCGGTCTTATGATCCTCGGTTTTACGTATATGGTCTCAATTCCCTTAGCTCTAGCGATAAGACTCTGAACTCTGTCGGAAGTTACCAGAACTGCGTTCGCCGATTTTGCTATCTCCCTTATCATGCTATCTATTTCGCCGCCCTTTGCAAGCTTTATCTCGTCAATGCTCGGTCTCCTACCCGCAAATTCGACCGGTATGTTCCTCTCCTTCGCAATTCGAACTATTTTTTCAATCTCCGCAAGCCCCCTGAATCCGCTTATCCGTCCAAAATTTGCCTGAGCTTCAAGCTCAGCAACCACTGCTTCGGGAATTATTATCCCGTCTATCTGCTCCGCAATGACAACTCCTGTAAATGGATGTTCTTCTATTTTCCCCTCCTCTAGTATTTTCGAAATTCCGCCGGCCACAATAGTGCTGGTGTCAGGAACTATCCTCATTTTCCAACCTCCTGAAGAAACACGTCCGATTACCTGTATGGCACGCATTACCCTTCTGCTCCACCAGATAAAGCAGTGCGTCGCAGTCGCAGTCAACCCTGATCTCGACAAGCCTCTGCGTATTGCCGCTTGTCTCACCCTTCATCCAGAGTTCGTTCCTGCTCCTGCTCCAGTAATGAGCGTAACCCGTGGCAATACTCCTCCGAATCGCGAGCTCGTTTGCGTAAGCAAGCATAAGCACCTCCTTGGTGCGCACATCCTGAACGATTACAGGGATTAGCCCGTCCTTGAACTTAAGCCTTGAGAGATCCATATCAAAAGACCCTTGCCATATTAAAAGCCTTTACTCGATCTCGTGAATTTCATTCTAATCTTGCAGAAAGAGCAAACCTCTCCGCTCGAAATCTCTCCGCAAATCGAGCAGTATCTTGTCTCCAAAGGATTTTCAGCCTTTCCTACAAGTCCCCTTACGAAATTCCTCGTAAAACCGGGCTTTTTCAGCTCAATGTCATAGACTATTTCCTTCCATTCCGGCCGCGGCGCATAAGGGCACTCACCTGACTTGAAGGGTAGGCCCTTTATTAGTGCATAGAGCATGTTCTCCCTCTCGCTTATCTCAAAAAGGGGTCTTGCCTTTGCAACGACCTTGGCATCAAAAGGCTCGATCCTCGGAATGAGCTTCTCCGCAAAAACCTGCTGGCCTCCTGCGATGTTTTTCAGATAAAAAGAGGCCAGATCCTCGGCTGTATGCCCGGTAGCGACTACATCAAATCCCCTCTCTCTTGCAAATCTGTTCATAATGTACCTTTTCGCAGTCCCGCATGCAGAACAGACCCTTCCCCTAACCTGAGGGATCGTAAATCCGTAATCCTCTAGCTCAACGATGTTAAGATTGACCGACAGCATTTCGGAAAGATTTTCTACCTTTCTCCTCGAATCCTTCGAGTATTCCCCAATTCCCAGGTCGATGTGGAGGATTTCGAAGTCAAAGCCTAGCTCCTTCAAAACAGAAACCATTGCAGAGCTGTCCTTTCCTCCGGAGACCGCCAATAAAATCCTCTCATCTTTCCCGAGGATCCTGTATTTCTTGATCGACCTCTCTACGAGCTTCCTGTAAAAATCAACATAGCAGTCCCCACAAAGAGAGATCCTGTAAGCCCTCAGACTGACAACAGCTTTTTTTCCGCACTTCCTGCATCTCATAGGCCTAGCAGCTTAAGATTCGGAATCAATATCATAAGGGCGATAGAAATGAAGACGAATATGGCAAGGAATTTGGCAACATCGACTGAGACCTTTTCTGCCCTCTCACCGAATCTCCCGTATAGCAATCCTGAAAAGGCCTCATGAAAAACCCTGCCACCGTCCAATGGAATTGCCGGAAGACAGTTGAAGAGTCCGACCCAGAAGTTGATCCATCCAATCCAGTAAAGGGAGTTGAGGATCCAGAAAACATAGCTGGGGCTTTCGAACAACATCTCCATCCCCGAAAACCCCTGAAAAGTGAAAGGCAGAGAGATTATGAAAAGCCAACCGACGGGCTCTTTTAAAGAAGCTGGAATGGACTTAAGGCTATCCAAGAGATCCCCAGAGTTGTAGAAGTTCAACCCTCCAACACATTCAAGCTGACCAACATAAACACCCATAAATGCCCTTCCGTTCTTCTCGACAAGCGTTAGATTGAACGATCTGAATTCCCTCCTAGCGGGATCGTAAATTTCAACCGAAATGCCCTGTCCGGGTTTTTTCTTCTGCATCTCCCTGTTAAACTCCGAAACATTGCTCACAGCCACTCCATCTATTCCCGTTATCATCACACCGCTCTCTATTCCCGCAATTTCTGCAGGGAACGTCTGATTGTGCTCTCGGTAAAGTCCCGTGATCTTGACGCCCCTCACACCGTAGAAGGTTACTGTGTGCTTTCCCGATTCGTTTTCAAGTACAACAGTATTCTCCCCAGGTTTAATCAACGATTCAATTTTTCCAGTAACTTCAAAGCCGTTTAGTTCCACAACCCTTCCGATAAATTTGCCGCTGTCGTCCACAACGCTTATTGCAGGATTTGGAAGGGACAAGCAGTAAAAAAATGCTAAAAATGCCACAAATGCCACGATAAAGTTGCTAATGACTCCTATCGAAAAAACTCTTATTCGGGACAATCTTCTTGTTTTTTTGTCAAAAAGCTCAGTTTCGTCCGGTTCAGCAAATGCGCCAATAGGAACGAGAGCTAGGATTATCCCAAGGGATTTCACCTTTATCCCCTCAACCCTGCACAAGATCGCATGGCTTAGCTCATGAACGACGATCGTTACCACCAGCCCAATCAGCCCCCAGACGAGCGGAATGAACGGATTCACGCCAGGAATCAACAATGCTGCCTGAGGACTAGTGAGCTCCGATGGCTCAGGTGGGGATCTCAGCATCATATAGTCCGCTGCAATGACGAGTGCGAACATGAAAAACATGCCTAGAAAAACGACGGGAAGTCCAAGATCCGCGACAAACCTCCATATTCTATTCAGTTTAGAGAGCTTTTCTACAAAATTCAAGCCCTTTTTGGTCCTAATCATCAGAAACGGTCCGTAGTTTTTCATCCCATACTTCCCGAGAGCTCCCGTTTTGCCCAGAGTTTCAATAAGTATCCAGTAGATCAGAAAAAGGATCAGTAGCCAGAGCATTAAGGTTTGCTAATTTTAAAGAATAAAAATCTTTTCAAGTGTACTCCTTAACAACTTCTACCAGTATCTCTCCCTTACCGCCTGTAGGCTTTGCAATGGTTCTGCCACAGATCAGGCATTTTACAACCGTGGATGGGTGATCGAAGATTACCTGCTCATGCTCGCAGTCCGGGCATTTAACTCGAACGAACTTGCTCTTTTTAGGCATTCGATCACCTCTCCACGAGCTCGAACTTCTTCACTCTCCATGTCGGTCTGGTGTGGGCCTTCTTGCAGACCGTACAGCGATACCTTATGTTCACCCTTTTTGTCGGCTTATCACCGCCAGGAACCTTGCTGAACTTCCCGAGATTACCAACCTTTCCCCTCCTTCTCTTCTGCCTATTAATCCACTTCAGCTTGCTTGGCTTGCCCTTGCCAACTTTCTCGACCTCATGAAGGGTGTGCTTTTTGCAAACCCTGCAGTAGGTCATAACCTTCTTTGGATACTTCATTCTTTCACCTCTATTTTCTCCGCAACTCCACTCTTTATCAGCACTTCAGCGTTCTCAGCAGGTAGAGTAGCCACATCTTCCTTTCTCAATTTATATCTTTTTCCATCAACTCCAAGTATTTCCGCATCCTTTTTAATTCTAACAAGAACCCTTTCCACCTTCTCCCTCTTTCCCTCAAAAATAGACCGGCTAAATTCACTTATAACGTCCACCAAGGTTCTGAAAAAAGCCCTCTCTGCCTGGGTCAGATTTTCCTTGTTAAGGCCAACCTCCTGCCCGCAAACTTCGGCCCAGGCCGCGTTTATTATCTTTCCGGTTCTCAATTCGAAAATCCTCCTCCTCAATCGTTTTAAAGTTCTGATCTCGTCCTCAACTTTCTCATCGATCCCCTTTTTCTCCTCAAGTTCTTCAATTCTATCTTTTATTTTGTGATAGAGATCATCATCGATTTTTGTCAATTGAGATTTGTTTTTCTCTATGAGCGTTAGTAGCTCCTCTATCATACGCGAAGATTGATGCGAAATATCTTAAACGTTACTTAAATTCGAGGACTTGAATATTTCATACATAACAATAGCCGCAGCAACGGAAAGGTTTAGCGATTTTACCTTTCCAACGCCCGGGATTCTAACGATTTCATCACAGAGCCTCTTTACTCCCTGAGAGATTCCCTTGTCTTCACCGCCAACCGCAAGAGCGACCGGCGGTTTCATTGAGACTCCCATTATCTCCTTTCCGTCAATTTCAGCTCCTAAGATGAAGAAACCCAGACTCTTCAGCCTCTTTACGGCGCTTGGAAGGTTCTCCTCAGCCGCGATCTCAACATGGAAAACCGCTCCCGCGGAAGACCTTACCACAGCTTCCGTTATCGGAGCTGCCCTTCTCTTCTTGATTACAACTCCAGAACAGCCAAAGAATTCCGCTGTCCTTATGCAGGCCCCAAGGTTCCTTGGATCGTTGACACCATCGAGAATCAGAATGAAACCGTTTTCCGCCAGAGCTTTTTCACCAATCTTTTCGAGAGTTGAATACCTTACGGGGCTTATCTCCGCACATACCTTCTCCTGAACCCTGGTCCTGTATACTGGAACCCGCAACTTCTTGGCAAGATCTAGGATTTCCCTGATCTTCTCGTTCTCTGAGCTATAATAAATTTTTACTACTTTTCCGGATTTCAAGGCTTCAAGAACGCTGTTTGCACCGCAGACCTTCATAGAACCACTTTCTGTTGCTCCACCAACCGGCCCGGGATCATGCTTTTCACCCGGGTGTGAGAGGTGGAGCATAGCTACATTCCCTCGGATATTAAAAAGCTTTGTGCTTATGTGAACTACTCCGCCCTTTCGACAGGGCATCCCCGCCTCGCGGGCAGAAGTTTCCTGTCCACAGGCTCTCGGGGCAGTCC
>QNUZ01000159.1 GCA_004347865.1 Archaeoglobi archaeon
AGAAATACGACCCGAAGAACTGCAACGAGTGCTTCGTTCAGTGCTTCAGGGAACCATCCTCCTTCGTTTACAATCTTCCCCATTCCCTCAGAGAGCTGAGGACCTGGAAATCCCTTTTTTAGATGACAGAAAAGTCGGCCACACCTCAACCAGAGAGCAGATGGGGAAACTCAAGCCAAAAATAACGAAAATGTCAAAAATCTCAAGGCAAGTTGGTCCGTTGGGAAAAAGTTGGATGTCAAAGTTCCTCCTTG
Organism: Archaeoglobi archaeon; assembly: GCA_004347865.1. GTDB lineage: Archaea > Halobacteriota > Archaeoglobi > Archaeoglobales > Archaeoglobaceae > WYZ-LMO2. The sequence goes on from QNUZ01000159.1 coordinate 255, forward strand.
TGACCAAGTCGGATTGGGAGGAGAAGCGGGCAATGAGGTCTCACAGGAGGCTTGCTCAGGTTCCGGCTTTGATTAGCCTTCTTAAAGCTGAACTTATTTTATTAGGCCACCCAATCTATCCCTCAGCTTTGTTTTACATCTTAAGAACTTAAGGCCCAGCTGACCCCTTAAGCCTCTCTCCAGATAGCTGTGTTCAAACCTTTCCCGCATCCTTTTAGCAACCGATTCTACCGTTACATATATGAATGAGTCGTCACCGGCATCGAGGAAGAGCTTTTCTTCGCTCAGCCTTTTCAGGATAGCTCTGCGCGTATTGAGAATCCATTTTTCCATCCGCTCCTCGGTAATTATGTCGGAATATCGCGGAAGAAGATCTTGCATCAAGCTCTCAACCACGCGGTGCAAATCCTTTGGCTCAGACGAGGCCGTTACCTTCGCCTTCTCCACGAGCCTCATTCCCAGTCCCTCACAGAAGATTGCCGCTGGTGCAAAGGGCGTCCTAGTTCCCTGACCGCTGACGTTCAAAAGATAGGCTACCTCTACTTCGTCCCCCACGTTATAGCCACAGGTCAATCTGTCGCTTGACAAGAATATTGGATATCCGGCCACCCGGAAGAAGAAGTCGAAATCCGGTGGTTTTCTATGGAGCTTCTGCACCACCTGAACTTTGCCCCTAATAATGTTGAAATAGTTTGCGTGTGAGAATTTCGGGCATTCCTGTAATGTGGAATGATTTCCTCCCTCAAGTTGAACGGCCAGCTTATCGTCGATCACCAGCATCGCACTTCGGTTAGAGTCCCAACTAGGGTCCCAGAATATCTGGACCCCCTCCTCAAGAAAATCCTTAAGGGCCCGCAGGTTCTCTTGCATGCCTTTTTCGTGCTCCTCCGCCATATCCAGCGTGGTTGAACCGAACGGAAGAAAGACGTTAACCCAGACCCCGGTTCTCCTCACTTTCAAAATGAATTCTCTGCGCTCAAGTAACTCACCTACTCTTGGAAAGAAGGCGTCCATTTTTCTCTGGGGCAGAGGTATGGACATCATCACACCCGAGGTTATAACAGCCGATGCAATTCCTCTAATTTATTCAGCAATGACATGACATGAGGTTCGATTAACGCCTTATCAGAACCTGGTAATCTGCCGTAACCCTTTAATTTTTCAGGCCGCAATTCCTCCAAGATGACCCAAATTTCGTTCAGCGCGGCCAAGATTTTAGCTCTGAGTTCTATCTCTTCAGTTTCCAGCTCGAAAATCTCTCTCATCTCTTTTATTTCATTCAGCATGTCCGCTATCACTGCCATGATCCTTGGCTTTGAAGCAGGGTTCACGTTGTCTACGTATCGATAAAAAATGGCCTCTTCAGGATGACCGCCTTTCAAGGCGTCTTTTATCTGTCGGAGATCCTTCTCTATAATGAGTAAGCTAACTCTCAATCTTCGTTTGATCCCTTCATTTATTAATTCGGTCATATCACATCTGCCCTCGATAACATCTCTCCGAGATACCATTCCTCAGTTCACCGTATTTATTTCCCATCGCGGCAACATTCCTGTTTAGCCACCTTCCGCCTTTCCGGTTTTTCGTCGGATTCAGCTTTCATTCACTCAAGCCTTCTTCTAAGACAACGTCACTTAGCCCGTTGGAAGTGGGCCTCAAGAAACTTCTTCACCCGTGAAATGAGCCCGCTTGGTTTTCGTTTCGTGAAATCTTTAACCATTCTTTTGAAAACATCCGGAACATCTTCAGATTTGATGGCCTCTTCAGGGCTCCTCCACGCATATTTTGTGGCTTCCCTGGTAAAAATTATTCTTCCTCCAATCACCATTACCTTGTAAGCCGCGATGATATGGTGCGTTGGCTCTTCTTCAGAGAGGAAGTCGTCGTATAAGCCGAGAAATTCTTTTGGGATAACCTCCAGTCCCGTTTCTTCCTTGACCTCGCGTGCGATTGCTTGTTCCACTGTTTCATCCGGCTTCACATAACCTCCGGGTATGACCCAATGATTGTGATAGGGCAGGTCTCCTTCCCGCATCAGGAGAATGGTGCTGTCTTTAGCCTCAATTACTGCAGCTATGCTGAACAGCGTTCGACCTCTAGCTGCGTCTTTTTCAGATATCACGCTCATCCCTTACGTTTTCGATCGATGAGAGGTTTTATTCCTCGCCTTCCTGCAATTTTTTCAAGACTCCTCAGCATCGCGCCTGAGACAGCTTTGCGTTCTTTCTCAGAAAATTCGTAGCTTTGCTTTCTTACGTATTCTATCAGTTGCGAACTTAGTCTGCGGAGATTTTTCTCTTCGATTTCTATCAGGGCCTTGACGGCTTTTTGGCTATCCGTGGACGCGGCCCCTTCGGCTATACACAACAATGAAACAAAGTGGGGGACGCAGAAGCCTTTCGACTCATTCAGGACCGCCAAAGACTCTTCGTTATTTGAGGACAGAATCTTGATTATCTCTTCCGCATACATTTTTGAAAATTCTGACAGGTGAATGCACGCCGGACACTTGTTTTCATCGGCAACGAGCTTATAGAGCTGGTCGGCGTTTCTGTTTCTCTTTAGTTTTTGAAGATCTTGAATCAGCGCATCTATGACGCTTCTGTTGATTAGCGCTATTCCGTGGCCATCGGGGCTTTCCGGTTTGGTTGCGGCGATGAGCATTTTGTAGTAATGGTCATTACAGAATCCTCTGCTCTCGATAATTTTCTGTCTAGATGTAGGATCCATCACAAGTTCGAGAAGATATGTATCAATATATCTTCGTTCAATTTCGTCTTCCAGCAAACACAAGCAGCATTCTTTGTCGCTTTCTGCGGCTCTTTTGATTTTGAGGTAAACTGTATCTTGATTCATGTTTTCTGCCCTACATTTTGCCCCCTTTTTGATGCTTCAACTCCGGATACTCCATACCATCGCCAGCCCCCAGAAGGGCATGGCCTCCCTAGACCTTTTCAGTTTCATGCTAGCCCGCACGAGAAAAGCAGAAGCCAAAAGGACCATGATACCCATGATCCCAGAAATCACTACAGCTATTGTAATTAATACAGTTGAATACAAACCCGCTGCCATTTTGCTTCTACCCTGCTGATTTTTTGCCTTTGTAGAAGCTATTGTCTTGTCCGACACAGGACAAGCGGTTGATGGCGAGCCTCACCGCCACTTGATTTACTTCCGTGATTACCTTATAAACTTTTTTGCCCACTCAGTACTCACGCAAGCAGAGTTTCAGCACTGGAACGAAAAGCATGCCTTTAAGTAATTGGTGCATTGAGTACACATAAAATTCAAAATTGGCATTTCGATGGAAAAACATCTTTTTGATGAGCTCGAAGATCTAACACAGAAGATGAGCGAGTTGAAAGTTTCAAATCTGAGCTCACAGGGGCTATTTTGGCGGCTTGTCTCAAGTCAGCGGTAGAACACAGGAGGAAAGCAAAAGAGCTAGTCGTGTTGAGAAGTGGAAAGCTTTGACCACTTAGTTACGGCGCACCTGGTCCGCCACCATAGAAGATGTTTCGGTAGAAACGTAAAATCGAAAAGCATGCGTGAGCACAGCGATTAGCTTAATAGGCACTAAATCTGTAATTGAAAAAGGCGATGAAGCTCGCCTTTAACGCCCTTGATTCAACGATCACAAGGGCTGATAGCTTCTACCAACTTCAACCAAAAGGAAGTGTTAGTTGTGCTAAGCAGGGTGGTATGCCTGGGAGAACGGAGTTTTAACCAAGATGAGGTTATTTTGCTGAACCTTGCTGATCAGATATGTTGTTTTGGAGGGTGAGCGATTTGGTCAAGAAGAACCTGCTGACAATGGACATCCTCGAGGGAATTGAAAGATCAGATGGATGTCCGTTATGCTATCTTTGGGCCAAAAGCGAGGAACGTCTTTTGAGGCATCTGCTTACAAACGAGGTGGTGATGGACCCTGACTTCAGGAAAAAGGTAACTGCGGCTAAAGGTTTCTGCAACCGGCATATGCATCTTCTCTACAGAACTGCTTACAGCGGCCACACCGAGAATGGTCGGGGTTACGCTCGTTACATGCAAGGAGTTGTTGAAAAAATCGTAGAACAGATTGCTCCCTTGACTGCGGATTTGGAAGGTATTGAGTTGGCGGACAGTAAGATCTTCTTTCTTAAAAGAAAACAAAAACTATCGCTGCTAGATAACAAGATAAAACATGCAATTAGAGGACAAAAGCCCTGCCCTGCTTGCGAATCATTGTGGTCATTGGATCGGATACATTTACATACGCTTGTTCAGATGCTGGAGGACAAGGAATTTCGTAAGGAATTCAAATCATCAAGAGGGCTATGTCTTCCCCACTTCCTCTCAGCTATGCAAATGTTAAATCGGGCCAAGTTTGAGAATCCACTCATAGTTGCTCGAACACTTATTGAGACGGAGATAAAAAGTCTTAAATTGGTGGGGAGCTATCTCTCGGAATTCGTGAGGAAATCTTCTTGGAACTTTAGAAAGGAACCTGCGGGACCGGAAATCAATGCGAACCATATGGCTTTAATCTTGCTAGCCGGAACAGAAGGACTTTACCAAGTTCACAAGAAGGATATTTTTGAAGAAACAACAGGCTCATGA
>QNUZ01000016.1 GCA_004347865.1 Archaeoglobi archaeon
GGGTTGCAGAGTGGAACTGCGCCAGCCTTGAGAGCTGGTGCCTTTTTGGGCGCGTGGGTTCGAATCCCACCCCCGGCGTTTTTTTGAGATCTCAGCGGAGACGTGAGGAGGGCAATACTTCAAGAGGTAAAAGACAAGCTTGGCTTTAGCGATGAGAATACTGGGCTAGCTAAAATTCAAACAAAGTTTGAAGTTAAAAATTCAAACATCAAAAACTTTAAAAATGTAATCTATAGAATAACAATATGGAGACCTCTTAAAAAAGAGGCTAGAGGAAGAAATGAAAAATGGAAAATTTAAGTTCTTCAAAAAAACTTGACGAACAGGATGAAAATTCTAAAAAATCTTTTCTTAGACAACTCTTCGAATTCTAAGGAATTCCAAAGCTTTTAAAAGTATCAAAAAACTGAGTAGTCTATCTTTGATCACTAGCTCAGTAGTCTCCTCAGATTCAACTATTTTCCTGAGTATTTCCCCTAGAGTACTTCTGATTGTTTATGCAGTTGAGAAGCTACAGTTTCCTGTTGTACTCCGTGTAACTCAGACAGAGCTGGCAAAAGCCTTTCAAGTTAATATAAAATAAAAAATAACTAAATTATATAAGACAGATTCCACTTTTTGACAAAAGATTGCTGGTTACTTAAAGATTTATTCCATCCACTATCTAATTTCGCAAGAATTTTGCCATAGATTTTATCCTCCAATAATTTGCGAAACTCTGAAAATGCATTAATCTCCTCAGACATTGAAGTAATCTCTCTAAGTCTCTCCAAAAGTCTTTCTATATTCTCATACGTATCAGTATTGGTGATGAGCATGGGCAATAAAGAAGGTGCTAGAAGTTTTATATGGTGATCTCTCTCCAAGAAACACTTAGATGAGAATTCCTTTAACAAAACTCCCCCTATTTTCGGATTTTCCAGAGTAGAGTATACACTTCCTAGCTTTCTTTTAATGGATAATATTTTTCCTAGTACTAATTCCTTAAATTTTTCTACTTTTTGCTTTTCGCATTTTATTGAATAGTAATAGCATTTTGATGGAAATTTTAGTTTAAAGTCACACACATTCCCACAGATAGCCAATGCCTGGATATCAAAGTGGGCATCCAGCTCCTGTAAGGCCATAAAGTATCCATGAGCCCCCTCTAGTATGGGCATCTCTTCTAGTATTAATATTCCTAATAGATGTGTGATCACTCTTTTCCCCGCTTTAAGGTGATCTCGATAACAACTGAAATTTTGGTCGGAAAACTCTTCCAAAGGTAAGAATACATTTAAATTTATTTCTTTTATATTCTCGTTTGAGGCGTCAAAAGCCAAGGCTGTAGCATTATCTGAAAAATACCTTTAAGCCTTTTTCCAAGAACTGGAATCTCTCGGTATTTAGCACTTTTTAGAATTACAGTCATTGTGCAAGGTGAAAGAAAAACTTTCCTCGGCGAATGAAACTCAGCAATTTCATGGGTTATGAAAGATAAAGGAGAGGGGATTATAAAGAGGTTATCTTTTGAGAGAGGTCTTATTAGTGCCAACAGGAGAGGTGAAAGTATTTAGTTTTGTGTCCTCACTGCTATAAGATATTTGAAACAGCTGAAAAGAATAATCTGGAAATTATTTGTCCTTTTTGTGGTGAAGAACTTGAAGTCACGAGTAAGCCGATAGCATCCCTACCCCCTAATGCACCAGAAATTGTTTCAAAATGGAGGGCTTTTGCTTTAGAGTTGAGATGGTACAGTAACAAAAAATGGGAGAAAGGGTACTCTAGCATAGTAGATTACAACCTATTAAGATGGATAGAGAATACTATAGAAAAAACGCGTAACCTTTCAAAAAAATTGAAAGTCTTTTTTGAGGAGATTCCCAATTTTGGCGAGACCAACAGATTAAAGAGGGCAGATATTAAATCGGCTTTAGATATCTATGCACCACATCAGTTGGTTTCTTTTGCCGTTTATAGTGAGATCGTTAAAGATCTCGTCAGAGATAATGACGAATACGAACTATTTGCGGTAGCAGCTAGCGAGGCTAGCAAGTGCTGTAACTTGCTTGCCAAATGGTACCCCCCGCTTGGAGAATGCACACCTGCTGGGGGTGTAAAAGCTCTATGGGTTCCAGAATATACAGCTATCACAAATCCTTTGGCTTCAAGCGGTCTAAAACCACTTGCAAGAGGGACGTTGGCATCAGCTTTAAGGGCTCAAATAAGGGCTTCACATTATCTCGAGCGAATAGGAGGTACAAGTAAAGTTTCCACGACAGTAATATTAGGTGATGCACTAGATGTTCCGTTTCCCCGGAAAATCGACTTAATTGGATTGGATCCACCTTACGGTAAATTTGGGAGTTACGCCTCACTTAGTATCCCCCATTACTATATCCTAAAAGCGTTTAGCAATCTCGCAATCTTTAACTCATATAATTTGAAAACAATTGAGGCAAAAGAGCTCTCATCGAGGAAAAAAGACTTTCAAAATAAATGGAAAGTCATTATTGAAAAAATTGCACGAAGTACACATCAAAATTCAAGAGTAGTTCTAATGTTCACTTCAACAACAGTTGAGTTATGGAAAAATATTTTAGAACCTTTTAAAATATGCAATTTTATTCCTGTTGCTGTGTATTGGGTTCTAGGAGAGGGACCTAGTAATCTCACAGCTTCGAAGGTTAAAGGAATAAACCTAGTCGTCTTCAAAAAAACCAATACTGATGAAATGAACGAACTAATTCACATTGTACAGGAAGAGGTTATTAGAGAGGCAAAAAGAGTATTTAAATTAAATGAAGATTTGGAAAGAGAAGTTAATTCGAAGCTTCTTACTGCCTTAAAACAAGTTTTTGATATTGTATCTACTTATTAATTAACAATATGCGAATCAAATCACTCGAACCAGATTTTTTAAAATTTACTGTCTTCTCAGGATTGTAGTATCGATTCATTGGAAAGCCATACTACAGCTTCTTGATATCCAATCTGAGGCCCTATCTCCGACTTTCTGTTAGGGAAAAACCCTTAAAAGGGCTTTGGGGAAGCGCCTATAGTGCTGCTGGACAGGGTATGTAGGAGACCAGATTCCCATGAGCATGTAATATCTTTAAAGCGCACGCCAAGACAAGTTCGCAAGTTGCGGGAATCAAACAAAGGTCGAAGAAGGGGAGAGACGGATGAATTCTGAAATCTTCTATGCAGCACGCGTGCTCGACGAGGCATACGAGCGGCTGAAGGATGCCTACATCAGCACTTCGGTTCTAGGCCCTGTTAGGCTGTACTCCGCCGCTGAAACGGCGGACAGGGAGTTCTGGGCACTCTTCTGTGCCCTGATCGATTACCAGATGCCCGTTGCCAGATTGCTGAACCCGATGCTCCTAGGTTTTGTGAGGCACATCGAAGGCAGGGGATTGAAGTTCCTCGATCTAATCTACGATGCTAAGCTTGCTGAAAAAGTCCTCAGCGAGTTCGAATGGTCATCCCCGAAAAGTCCAAGAGAGGGCTTTACCCACAGGTTCCTCAGGATCCGTGACCTGATAGACCTTCTGGCCGCCTTCAGGGGCATCTGCGATAGCTACGGCTCTCTGGGCAGTTTCGTTAAGAGTTCCTATGCCCTTCACCGCCACGAGCCCGAGCCGATGGAGGGTGTAATAAGGGACCTTCAGCGGGAGCTGCTCAACCATGGAGGGGGAATTGCAGTGCCGAGGCATACTGACTCCTGCATGAAGAGGTTCAACCTCTTCTTCAGGTGGCTTGTCAGACCATATCCGGATCTAGGCCTTTGGGGCTTCATCGATAGAAAGCATCTACTCGCCTCGCTCGACGCCAACCTGCAGAGAGTGGTATCTAGAGCCTTTGGCCTGAAGGTGAAACTTAACTGGCGCGGTGTTCTCAAAGCAACCGGCTTTCTGAGAAAGCTGAACCCTGATGACCCGACGAAGTACGACTACGTCCTCTCTAGGCTATCCATAATGGGCTACTGCGCCAAAGATTTAGCGAGATCTAAGTGCCTCCTTTGCCCGATAGTGAGCGTCTGCAAAGCTTCCGAGCCGCCAAGGCCTGTGGAAGTGGGGCTGCGAACTGAAGCGGAGACAGAGATACTGAAAAGATACCTCGAGATTTATGGACGGGAACTGGATAGGGTGTATACCGAATACCCGCTTGGCAGGTTTTCGGCGGACGCGCTTATACACAAAACCAGTTGCAGCGAATACGTAGTTGAAGTCGAGGAGGAGCTGAATTACACAGCCATAGGACAGGTTGCGACCTACAGGTACCTGTTCTACAAAATCCACGGCAGACTTGCAAAGCCCATGATAATCTGCAGGAGGGCAAAAAGCGAGCTGAAGGAGGCGGCCTGGATTGAGCAGGGGATAGAGGTTGTTGAAGTGCAGTGAGATCACGTTCTCGAGCATGTATGAGGTTCTGGAATGCTACTCTAATGACATCGTTTCACGAGCACCCGCACTAGAGTTTGCTCATGAGGTAGGAGTAGTGGAATGAATTTTTTCAGTTAGCAGTTACTCTTCGGGAAATTCAAAGAACTTCTCCACAACGTTTCCGCAGCTCTTGCACTTATAAGCCAAGATGTCACCGGGTTTGGGTTCATCTACCAAAGCCTGCCATGAAGGTTCCATCTTCCCGCCGCAGATGCTGCAGACCTTAGGCATTTGCGCGTGTTCTCGTTCAACTATCGCAAATGCCAGCCCAAGGAATTCCTTCAGTTCCTTCTTTTTTTCAGGTTCCACAGCACCACCATCTTCCTTTTTGTCTTTCACCAATATAAGCCTTTACTTTGGGCATAGAAGGTCGGATTCTTGGAGTAAAAGGCTTTCAGTTTGGTTGTATTTGGTTTCTGTCACTGGCAGAGATAAAACGTTGGGTAAATCGACTTCCTAAGCAAGGCGGCAAACTCTGACCCCTCTTTAATCAGGACCGACCTGAAGGCGATAGGGGAGAGGGATGATGTGGTAAGGGACTTCCTGAAGAGGTCCAGAGGCTGGAAGAGAGGTTTGTCCAGTAGTATCGATCCTCGCTGCCCGCGTCACTTCGAAGGGTATCCGTTGAACCCCCTCCTCTGCTACTTCGACGAGGAGCTTTGGCTGCAGAAATGAGTGGCTAAGAAACCTGTTGTAAGCTTTGCTGAGCGCTTCTGGGCTCAAAATCTGTTTTTTCAATTACATATATCCTTCTTGTCAGGGATTTGTGAACCCTCTGTTCGCCCTTCAGAATCAACCTTCCCGGCAGCCATTTCAGATCCAGATTTGTGACAATCACAGCCCTTTTTCCGTTTTTCAGAACTCTGTAGATCTCCTCAAGGCTCCTTGCGTAAAGATCGTTCTCAGTTCCGCTCCTCGTCGCCCTGAAATACGGGTAGTCGGTCACAACGGCGTCAAAAGAACGATCCTTGAACGGAATAGCCCTCGCATCTCCCTGCAAAACCTCGCCGTCGAGATTGAAGAATTCGAGGTTCTTCCTGCAGCCCTCAACGATGTCCCTGTAGTAATCCATACCGCATATTTCCAACCCCATTAGGCCGGCTTCGATCAGAAAAGAGCCCGTTCCGCACATGGGATCCAGAACGAGACCGCTTTTCAGGGAGGTTAGATTAACGATTGCCCTTGATAGCTTCGGGAGTATCACCACGGGCATGAAGAACGGTCTTCTGTTCGGAAGCCTGTCCCGGAACTGCTTTTTTTCCTGCCTGAACCTCAGAAGTCCGATGTAGCACCTTTTTCTCGTTATGTAAACTCTGACCAGGTTATCGGGCTCCGTAAGATCTATCCTCAGCCCCTTTCTCCAGAGAACAGCACCGAGTCTTCTTTCCAGATCCGGATCGACCTTTACCCCTATGCCGCTTGCACGGACGCAGCAGGATCCAGTCAGGGAGATCTTCTCGAACTCCGCTTTTAGCTCCTCATAAGGGCAAGAGGAAATGAATTCACTTGCCTCGTGGCTCAAAGCTAAGCGGTGGAAAAAATTTTCGCCCCTGAATTCAAGCAGAAGAATGCGATCATCGGCCTCGTAACCCATTATTTTTCCAAAGGCTGCGGCCAGACTCAGCACTTCCGCTTTCGCCAGCCCAGCGTTCTCTCCGGATAGCAGAAAGATCAGCTTCATTTCTTCTTCTTTCTTTCCCTGATCTCCAGAATCTTGCCTGCAATTTCGATCATGATTTTGTTCTTGCTTCCCTCCGCTTCGACTGCAACCCTTCCCCCCTCCTCCCACCAGCTTCTCGGGTACTTCTTGTTCTCAGCCTCGAATTTCAGTCCAAGTTCTTTGCAGGCCTGGACAACCTCCTGCAGCCTCACATTCGGCACTGCAAGCCTTTTGGGTATCCTTCTTCCTTCCGCTCTCGTCTTCTTTGCATCCAGATTTGCAACCCAGATTATGCGCCTCATGGCTAGCCCCTGTTCCTGAATGTGATCTCAACAAGCGGATGTGGAACGTCTTCGATTATTTCCACATCCCGGAGGGAGTTCAGACCCTTTTTCCTGGCCATTTTCTCTATTCCGAGCTCAACGTCTCCATTTACCTCGATTATGTAGGCGTCGAGCCTGTCTATTCCAAGCTTCATCGCAGCTATTGCCCTGTGATGCCCGTCCATCAGAAAATACCGGGAATCTTTTTTTATTACAATTATCGGCTCCGCAAGTCCACGATTGATCTCGTGGATTCTTCCCTTAAGCTCGTCTGCGTAGATCTTGCTCTGTGTTGGTATCAGCTTTGACACCTCGACCTTTCCCGTATAAACCTGGGTTTTCACGCCGTGAACCCTCTCTATTGTGGCCCTTAGCTTTTCGACCTTTTCCGGATCGGCCCTCTCGATCTGGCTCCTTATAACGTCCGCGTTCGAAATTATGCCCACAAGCCTGTCGGACTCGTCAACGACCGGAAGCTTTGAGTGCCCCGTCCTGAACATCACCCTTGCGGCATCGCGCAGATCCATGAACTCCCTGGCAACGTAAAGCTGCTTGGACATGACCTCGCTTATCTTAACGCTCGGATCGACCCCGAGTAGGTCGACCGCGGATACGTAGCCAATAACCTTCATGTTATCGTCGAGAACGGGGAAGCTGTCGTGACCAGTTTTCTTAATGAGCTCTATGGCATCAGCAACCGTGTTATCAGGCTTGAGGGTGTAGACGTTCCTTGTCATGTAGTCCGAAACCTTCAGCTTCACCGCATCCATTGTCATAGCCTCTCAAGATACTCTACGGCGCTCTTAAATATATAGTATCCGTCCCCGTACCCACCGTTTCTGTGATCGTAGAACACCCTCTCAGGATGCGGCATAAGCCCGAAGACCGTATGCGTTGCATTGCAGATTCCGGCAATGTTGTAGAAGCTGCCGTTCGGATTCCATGGATAGCCCGAGTACTCTCCCTTCTCGTCTACGTACCTGAAAACTATCTGCTCGTTCTCTATCAGCCTTTCAAGGAAATCTTTCTCCTTTTCCTTGGGAAAAACAACCTTTCCCTCCGCATGGGCGACCGGAATCCTGAGAATCCGCTTTTCCACAGCCCTCGTGAATATGCACTTCGAGCTCTCCCTCTTCAAAAAGGTTGTTCTGCATTCGAACCTTCCTGAATCGTTGATCGCCAGTGCCATTTCCGGTTTTTCCGCAATTGGTCTGTCCTCGTCAAAACCGGGCAATGCGCCGAGCTCTGCAAGCACCTGGAATCCGTTGCATATTCCCAGAATCGGATATCCAAGCTTTATGAACTCCTCAAGATCCCTCCTCAAAACGCTCTTTACCCTTGCGGAGAAAATTGCGCCCGCACGGACGTAGTCTCCGGCGGAGAATCCGCCCGGGAATACCAAGCAGTGGTAGTCGAAAATGCTCCTCTGTTCCTCATACCTTATCATGTCGCTGTAAAACTGCTTGAGATGAACGAGTTCGGCCTGAACGCCGAAGCTTCTGAATGCCTCGGCTGTTTCCTCCTCGCAGTTTGTGCCCTCGATCCTGAGAACTGCAACCCTGATCTCGCTTCTGTCCATGGCTCTGCTTGAACGGCGGGAGATATTAGCGTTGCGCAGCCAAGTCCTAAAAACTTTTAAGTTGAATGCATGCGTTTCTGCATGAGCGATCTGATGGAGATGCTCATCAGAAGGGGATTTCTCTGGCAATCATTCGAGATATACGGCGGAATGGCCGGATTTTTCGATTACGCTCCTTTGGGGAACAACCTCAGGAGGAAGATCGAAAACGTTTGGCGCGAGTTTTTCGTTATAAACGAGAGGGTTGCGGAGATAGATACGCCCCTGATAGGGGTTGAGGAGGTCTTCATAGCCTCTGGCCATGCAACCTCTTTCGTGGACACGGCAATAGAGTGCCAGAAATGCGGGAGGGTTTTCAGGGCGGATCACTACGTCAAGGAGAAGCTAAACCTCGAGGTCGACCCCTCGGTTGGCGCGATAAAGGAGGTTCTGGAAACATACCAGCTGAAATGCGAATGCGGAGGCAGCTTTGGAGAACCCTTCCCGATGAACCTGATGTTCTCTACTAAAATTGGAGCGGGAAAGGGAAAAAATGCCTACCTCCGCCCCGAAACAGCTCAGGGTATTTTCATAAACTTCAGAAGGCTTTCAAACTACTTCAGGGAAAAGCTGCCCTTCGGGGTTGCGCAAATTGGGAGGGCCTTTAGAAACGAGATAAGCCCCAGGCAGGGTGTTATAAGGCTGAGGGAATTCAACCAGGCAGAGCTCGAGTTTTTCGTTCATCCTGCAGAGAAAAAGCACCCGAATTTCCCAGAAGTCTCCGGAGACGTTCTGACGCTGGTGGACAAATTCGACAAAGTGCACAGGATAACCCTTGATGAGGCCGTGAAAAGGGGAATAATTGCAAACCAGGTTCTGGCATACTTTATCGGGAAAACCAGGAGATTTCTGCTCGCCATCGGGATTAAGGACGAGAAGCTGCGCTTCAGACAGCACAAGGATGACGAAAGGGCCCACTATGCAACCGACTGCTGGGATGCGGAGGCTTTAACGAGTTACGGCTGGATTGAAATAGTTGGAATCGCCGACAGAACGGACTACGATCTTTCCAGACATGCAAAGTTCAGCGGTGAGGATCTGAGCATTTTCATTCCCTACGAGAAGCCCGTGGTGGTTAAAAAGAAGAAGGCAATTCCCAAGATGAATGTTCTCGGCCCTGCGTTCAGGTCCAAGGCGAAAAAGATTGCCGAGGCGCTGGAAAAGCTTGAAGTGAGCTCGGATGAAGTTGAGCTTGAAATTGACGGGGAAAGGATCAGGCTCACCAGGGAGTTCTTTGACGTGAAGGAGATCGAGGAAGAGGTTGCAGGAGAAAAGGTCGTTCCGCACGTGATTGAACCTTCCTTCGGGCTTGACAGAATAACTTACACGGTTCTGGAGCATTCCTTCGACAAAGACATGGTCGAGGGGGAGGAGAGAAGGGTTCTGAGGCTGAAAAGGCGCATAGCCCCGATAGAGGTAGCAGTTCTGCCCCTGCTCTCCAGAGAGCCCTTCACGGGAAAGGCACTGGAGATTGCGGGAATGCTGAAGAAAGCAGGTTTTTACACGGACTACGATGAGTCTGGAAGCATAGGAAGGAGGTACAGGAGATACGACGAGATCGGAACTCCGCTGTGCATAACCGTCGACCATCAGACATTCGAAGACGGCTCGGTTACAATAAGGGACAGGGACACCACGGGGCAGGTGAGGGTGAAGATCGAGAATCTTGTGGGAATTCTGAGGGAGCTTCTTGCAGGCGAAAGGAGCATTGAGGAATTCGGGGAGAAATTCAGATGATAGTGCTTTCCGGAGGTACTGGAACGCCGAAGCTTCTGATGGGGCTTAAGGAGATCGCGGACTTCAGCGTGGTTGTGAACACGGCCGAGGACATCTGGATTTCCGGAAACAAGATCTGCCCGGACATAGACTCCGTGATCTACGCGCTTGCGGGGATAATAGACGAGGAAAAGTGGTGGGGAATTAGGGGGGATACCTTCAGGACAAGCGAGATGCTGAAGAACTTGGGCTTTGAGGAGCTGATGAAGGTCGGGGATCTTGACAGGGCGACGCACATACTCAGAAGCGAGCTCCTGAGGAATGGCTTAAGCCTTGTTCAGGCAACCAAGGCGGTTGCAAGGGCTTACGGCGTGAGCCATGAAGTCTTCCCGATGTGCAATGAGGATGTTGCGACAACGATCGTAACACCCCGAGGTGAAATGCACTTTCAGGAGTTCTGGGTAAAAGAAAAGGGTTTGCCAGAAGTTCTGGATATATACTTCAGGGGGATAGAAAGGGCGAGGATACCGGAAGAAGTCAGAAAGCTGCTGAAAGACGACGATGAGATTCTGATAGGTCCGAGCAATCCGATAACCAGCATACTTCCTATTCTCAGCGTAGAGGACTTCAGAAACAGGATTAGGGGAAAAAAGGTTATTGCGGTCTCGCCTATAATCGGAGACAGTCCGGTAAGCGGGCCTGCGGGGAAGTTCATGAAGGCAAAGGGCTACGAAGTCTCGCCTTTGGGCGTACTAAGGGTTTACGGTGACTTAATCTCCGCCCTCGTGGTCGATGAAAGGGATTCAGGACTCGTTTCTGAAAAAATTTTTGCGACAAAGACGATAATGAGGGACAAGGATGACGCGATAAGGCTTTCCGAGTACATTCTGAAGCTTTTCGACAGACTATGATGGATTTCATTAAGAGCTTAAGGCATCCGCTTCACTGCGAACACTGCGAGGGTATAAGCGAGGTCGAAATCCCCAGACATCATCCGAGCTACGAAATAACCCAGAGGTGCAATCTGGACTGCATATTCTGCTATTCCAGAGTTGCCAAGGTGGAGCCGGGATACTACGGAGATCTGAGGCCCAAGGCAATAACGATATCGCAGTTCGGGGAACCGCTGGTTGCCGGAGAGAGCGAGGTTATAAGGATTGCAAAGACCCTCAGAGAAATTTTCGGAAATGTCAGGCTGGATCTGCAGACAAATGGCGTGCTTCTGACCGAGAAAATCTGCAGAGAGTTCGACATTGTAATGATAAGCCTTGACGCCGGCAGCAGGGAGGGCTATTTGAGGATAACGAAGCGTGACTTCTTCGACAGGGTTGTTGAAAACATAAGGATGAGCTCGGGGATAACGTACACGGTAGTTCGAACTGTTTTTTTGCCGGGGGTGAACGATGCGGAGCTGAAAGGGATTGCAGAGATTGCGGGTTGTGCAGAAGAGCTTTTTTTACAGCCCGTTTCGCTTTACAGGGAAAACAGGGAGCTTCTAGAAAGAATTGATGTTGAGAGAGCTGAGAGCATAGGGGAATTTCTTAAGACAGCCGAAATGCTTTCCGAACTAGCTGAGGTTCGAATTCCGGGATGCTTTATCTTCAACCTGAAAAGGGCCCTTAAGACTTTCACGCTTGAAGAGGTGATGCTTTTCCACAGGAACGCTTTTGCCGAGAAACCAAGGATTGAGAGGGAGTGGAGGTTCAGAGTTTAGATTTTCCAAAAAATTTCGCTTCGCTGTTGCATTTTCAAAATTGCTCGGATATCACATAATTATTATTATTTTGATAATTATAAGATTATTATGTTAATAGCCTATTTTTATGGAAAATCTTTATAAACGGTTTGCACAATTTCTACTGTGGCTTTAAGGGTATTGGTTGTCGATGACGATGCTGATCTGAGAAAAATAATGAGGGAATTTCTTGAGAGAAACGGATACGAGGTTTACGAAGCGCAGAACGGAGCAGAGGCTGTGGAAATTTGTGAGAAGTTGAAACCGCAGTTTGTTTTGATGGACATCGCAATGCCGGAAATGGACGGGATAGAGGCCACAAGCAGAATACTGCAGAAGGCTCCAGATACGGTCGTGATAGGGATAACAGTTTATGCGAAGGAAAAGGGAAGTCTGCTCGTCCACGCTGGCGCTAAGACCATTCTAGAGAAGCCGCTATTTATAAAAGAGATCGTACAAACTATAGAGAAGTTCATTCAGGAGAAATCCCCTGAAACCGAGCAATAGTTTCAAGTCTTTTTTAATTTTGATATAAGCTCGCTGAGGTCTTTTTCGATTTTCTCCAGCTTTTCCTCCAAATCCGCTATCCTAGAAGTCAGCTCTCTCAGCTTTGGATGTGCAATTGACGTAAAGAAATCCTCTAGCGCTTTGTTGACGAGCTCACTTATCTCCTTTGCATCTGTTCTTCTGCCGAGCTCTATGATATAGAATCCTTCCGACTCGGCAATCTCTCTGGCGTCCTTGGCCAGCTCCCCTGCGACGATAATCCTGAGCTGCGGAAGCTCTCTCAGATTCACCACTCTACTGATCTCTTCAATAACTCCATCCTTATTGACGGTCTTATTCCAGTTCCTACAGGAAACGTAGACGGAAAATCTTGTGCTGCCAATCCTGCGCTGCCCCCAGACGTCAACTTTAACGGGTTCTCCCTGCCTGGACTCCTTACTCGTACTTAAGGAGACTTCGAATCCCAGTTCCTTAAGGGCAGCGGAAAAAATATCATCGATTTTATTTGCTGGCCTCACGATTTCGGGTTTTGTGACCCCCTCTCTTCCGCCCAGTTTGGTCAGAGCTATTATCTCCTCGGACAGGCAGGGGGCGGGGAAGGTGTAGTAGGGGGAAGGATCCGGAATTAGCCGTTCTAACATCAGTCCGCTACTCATTAGAGAAGGAAGGATCAGTTCTAGGATTTCTTCCTCACTAATACCGCGGAATTTCTTGGCCCTCTCTACAAGATCCGAGCGCAGTATGCTGACGGTGCCGGCGGGAGTACTGGGCTTCCCATAGAGCCCGTTTCGAATGTCGAGCAGAATTTCGGCTATCTTATCTCTTGATTTTTCGGGTATCTGCTCGATTCTGAGATATTTTTCGAAAGCCGAGACGAATTTATCTAAGAATTCTTTCTCTATTTCGTCAAGGATCAGATTTTTATTACTGTAGTTTAGCACACCTTCGATCCTAAAAAGCCTGTCGATGAATTCGGCCCCCCGTTTCGCTTGCTAATTCCGCCTCATCAGTTTTACTGAAATACCTGCTGATCAGCTTCTTTGCATTCCTATCATTCATCTCCAATTTACCAACCGGCTTGGCGGAATAGACATGGTTTGCCTTGCAGACTCTAAGGTAAATAAGGGCGAGATAAGTTCCCATAGCCTTTTTATCGGAGTCCAGGAGGTCTGCCACCCAGGAAAGCCTCTGGTTCATACTCATTTTTCATTATATAGAATGTTAGCACCTCTTATAAACTTGTCTGCTGAAAGGGATACCCCCTTTCTTAGTCCCATCCAGAATCCGATTCTTGAATGAGCGGTTCTATTAAAGCCTTGGAATGCTGAACGGACTATGGAATCTCGTATTTGTTATGAATTCTAAGCCATTCTTTTTTGTTTTTGTACCCCGATACCCCCCCGATCTGCCCATCTTTGAGCGGCAGTCTCGAGGGTAAATCAAAATCGCTGCCTTTAAATCTGTGCAGATCAATCCTGAGTTAAGTGAAGAATATGAGGATAACGGTTTACGACGGTGCGACAACGATAGGGGGGAACAAGATATACCTCGAGGAGGAGGGAAAGGGAATTTTCCTTGATTTCGGGATGAACTTCGCAAGGCATAGGCTTTACTATGACGAGTTCCTCAGGGAAAGAAGTTCGAGGGGAATATACGACGCTATACAGCTCGGGATGATTCCGAGGCTGAACGTGTACAGGAAGGATCTAATCCCCTCGGACCTCGATGTTTCCGGTTTTCCGAAACCCGATGTTTTTGCGGTTTTGCTGAGCCATGCGCATCTGGATCACTGCGGCTGCATCGGATATTTAGACGCGGAGATCCCCATTGCCGCAACTGCGACCACCCTGGCAATTCTGAAAGCGATGAGGGACACCTCTAAACCCGGCCCGGGAATGGAGGTCCCATACTTCTCAAAAAGGGTTCCTGCCGATGATAGCAGGGTGCTCGAAGCGAGCAGGTCGGCGAAGGATCCATACTGCTGCAGAAGGTTCTACTGCACGGAAGAGATGGATGAAAGGTTAAGGCAGTTTTTCTGCGAGTCGCATAGGTCGAAGAAAATCGAGCCACCCGAATGCGGGAAAATCGACGAGCTTGGAATTCCCTTCGGCATCGAGGCCTGCGAGCTCGACCACTCTGTCTACGGGGCCTGCGGATTCTTAATCCAAGGGGACACCACGGTTGCCTACACCGGGGATTTCAGAGTTCACGGCAGAAGTGCGGAGAAAACCGAGCGCTTCCTGAGAAAAGCAAGAGATGCGTCGGTTCTCGTAATCGAGGGCACAAAGGCCGGGGATGAAGGGAGCGTTTCGGAGCGGGAAGTCTTCGTGAACTGTCTCAAAGCTGTTGAGAATGCAAGAGGGCTGGTAATAGCCGACTTCTCACCAAGGAACTTCGAGAGGCTGGAGATGTTCGGAGAAATCGCGAGAAGGACTGGAAGAGAGCTCGCGGTTACGGCAAAGGATGCCTACATGCTGAAGGCCCTTGAATGCGCCGACGGGATTGACAGGATGAAGGACTGCAGGGTATACTTCGAGCTGAAAGCTCAGAGGGATGCATGGGAGAACCAAGTTCTGGAGCTTTACAGCGAAAAGAGAGTTGATCCTGCGGAGATCAGGAAGAATTCCGAATGCTTCATACTCTGCTTCTCTTACTACGACATGAAGCACCTACTCGACATAAGGCCCGAATCCGGAACCTACATCTACTCCTCCAGCGAAGCGCACTCCGAAGAACAGGATTTCGACTTCCTCAGGCTTAACAGCTGGCTCAGGCTTTTCAGCTTCGAGATCCGCGGCTTCAGGATTGACCAGAACGGCCTTCACTTCGAGAGGGGTTACCACGCCTCGGGTCACGCGTCCTCGGAAGATCTAAGGAGGGCGATCGAGACTGCGGATCCAGATGTCATAATCCCCGTGCACACGGAAAAAGCGGAATGGTTTCTGGAACAGTTTGGAGAAAGGGTGAAAACAGTCAGTGACGGTGGTTCTGTCGAGATCTAGAGATCCCTGCAAATTCTTTTCTCTTTTAATTCTCGATGATGGAGTTTCAGAGGTCGAATGCGGTTGTTGAAGTGAGGTGGAAGGAAAGCATAGAAGGGGGGAGTTGAAGGTGGTGGAAAAGGCTGTGAACCTCGGATTTAAGGGATTCGGGGGCAGGAACCTTTTTTGTCGGTCTTCCCCAAAGGCAAGCTTTGTCTGTTCTTCGATGAAAGACAAAAATATTAAATTTTGCGGAGAGATTCGTGCATGAGCACCAAGATAATCGCCTCACTCGGCCCCGCTTCCCGCGATTTAAACACTGTCATAAACCTTTGCAAAGAGGGCGTCAGCGGCTTCAGGATAAACTTTGCGCACGGAAATGAGGAGCTGTGGAAATCAATGGTTGAAAATGTTCTGAGAGCTGAGAACATCTATTCAAAACCGCTGACAATCATCGGAGATCTCAGGGGGCCATCGATAAGGCTCGGAGAGCTGAAGGAGCAGATCACCGCTAAAAAGGGGGAAACCCTTAAACTTGTGCTCTCGGAAAGAAGTGAGGGAAGGGAGCTTCCGCTGCCCGTTAGGGAGGTCTATGAGCAGCTGGAGGTTGGCGATCTCGTAATCATGAGCGACGGAAAATTCAGATTTCGTGTTTCTGAAATAGGGGAATTCGTTGAACTTACGGCGCTCACAGATGCTGTGATAGGCTCCGGAAATACGATTGTAGTTGCGAACAAGGAATTCGACTTGCCGCTGCTGAGGGAAAAAGACCTTGCCGACATAGAATTCGCGGTTAAAAACAAGTTCAGCTACATCGGGCTGAGCTACGTTAGAGGCCCTTCAGACCTGGAAATGCTCAGGAAAGTCATAAAAAAGTCTGGAGGGGAAAGAACTGGAATAATAGCAAAGATAGAAACAAAATCTGCCGTTAAAAATCTTGATGAAATAGTTGAACTCTGTGAAGCTGTTCTAGTTGCAAGAGGGGATCTTGGAATGAACTTCGGGCTTGAGGAAATACCCTATCTGCAGAGGAAGATCATAAGAAGGTCGATCGAAATTGGAAAACCTGTGATTCTCGCCACACAGCTTCTGGAGTCGATGATAGAAAATCCAATTCCAACGAGGGCCGAAGTTGTGGATATAAGCACGGCAACCAGCGAGGGCGTCGATGCGCTCATGCTCACAGGAGAAACTGCAATAGGAAAGCATCCTGTAGAGGCGGTGAGATGGCTCAGAAAGATAATAGAGACGACGGAGAAAAAAATGACAGTGAATAAGTCCAGGGATGTTAAAGGGCTGAACGAGAAATTTGCCAAGGGAGTCGTTGAGCTGGCTGAAGACATAAATTCGAAGCTCGTTGTTTTCAGCAAATTCGGAAATACTCCCAGAAGGATAGCCCTCCTAAGGCCTGCGGTCGAATTCTACGTCGGAACGCCAGA
>QNUZ01000160.1 GCA_004347865.1 Archaeoglobi archaeon
CTTCTTCAGCCTGATCTTTGCCTTCCCCAGCTTCGCACCACCGCCGAGCTCCAGAATCTCGATTCCGTCAACATCGTCGGCCAGACCTCGGCAAACTGTAGCTGCAATTCCGCCTCCGGCAAGACCAGCGTAGGTTATTTCGATTCTGTCTGTGAGCTTTACTTCCTCGATTCCCGCCCCTGCGATTCCGGGAATTAGCTTCAGCTCGGTTTTTCCCGGTCTTAAAACGAATATGTTTCTGGCCCCCTCCCTTCTCGCATTTATCACTAGGTCGCTTACCCTTGGATAGTGGAGGACTTCCCAGGAAGCACCCCCATAGCATCTGTCCCTTGCATGGAACTCGTGAAGCTCAACAAATTCCCCATCCGTCATAGCAACGACCCTTGAATACGGTGAAACCCATGGCAGGCTGCCGTACTGCCTGAGCAGTTCTTCCTTGCTTAGGTAACTCATGGTCACTCAATAATCGGGCTGATTTAAATATATTTCCATCCACCGAAGGTCGCTCGATTTTTCAGCGTTTTAAAAAGCTCGAAAGGCTTATCAGACCCTGAAAATAGGTTTAACAGATGACCTCTGATGAAGATTTCAGAAGCAGAGTTAGGAAGAAAACCGAAAAGCTCCGGGAGGTGGAGGGTGCCTGCGGGATCTGCCACGGAACCCTTGAGGCGATCACGGAAGAAAATGGAATCGTCTCAGCCTATGAAAGGCCAGACGGAATACTTGCAGTGATCAAAGACGATGAAGGGAACGTAGTGGGCGAGGGCTTCGATATAGTGTGGTCCTCAGCTATCCTTGCTGCAGAGATAGACGGCAAACTCGTGCCCGAAAGATTTGAGGAGAAGCTGAGGGAGGTCCTGAGCGGGGAAGAGGAGATTAAGGCAATTGCAGACGTTTACGGGTACGGCAGGGTTGTGACTCCTTCTGTTATTGCGCTCCAATACGTGAAGGATCTTGGAGGGAGAACCGTTATAAGAAGGGAAAGGATAGGGGTCGTTGCGAGGCTTTTTGACAGAAATGACAGCCTGATTGCCCAGTCTCCGATTTCTTACTGCCCCACCTGTGCTATAATCAAGGCAATTGTCAGAAACGATGAACTTGAGGATTTCGTGAAGGAGAAGCTGAAAAATGCCAGAAACACGGGAAAGATCAAGTTTGAAGAGTGTGTTGAGAACCGCTACGCTGCAAAGGGAGGAGCGGTAAAGGCTAGCATACTTAAAGGGGAAAAATGGCTGGCAAAGAACGTTTTGGGCTGCTGCATTGCATATTCAACAACAAAGGCGGAGATCGCTGCAGGCTTTGTTCCAGAAGAGAGCGCAAAGAGGTTCAAGGCCTACTGCAACCTCTGCCCGATGAAGCATTGCTGGATGGAGAAGTCCATGGGCGCAATGGGAAACATAGTGCTCCACCGCCTGAGCGAGATCGGAATGGAGATA
Source organism: Archaeoglobi archaeon (assembly GCA_004347865.1). Lineage (GTDB taxonomy): Archaea > Halobacteriota > Archaeoglobi > Archaeoglobales > Archaeoglobaceae > WYZ-LMO2. Next base: position 1,437 of record QNUZ01000160.1, read on the forward strand.
GAGGTTACTTCAGAAGGATTCATCATCGCAAAGATCCCCGGGGAGGGTTTTGTCGGCAGGGGAACGCTCTGCTCGCTAAGCGCGCTCACCAACATGCTCATAACCTCGGACGGTAGCAAGCTTCTGAAGCCATCTCCTGCAAAGAGGTTTCCAAACGCTGAGGAGTGACGATGAAAGGTTTTTAAGTAGGCGGCAGAATCTCTTCGGGAAGTCGATGGTGATGGGAAAAGAGGAAAAATCCGGCACCAGGCAAATTGAGGGCCTTGAGAGGGTATTCAGAAACAACGCAGAGCTAGCAAAAATGCTTGTAGGGTACATAGGGAAATTTTACAACAGGCTGAAGAATGATTTCGGTACCTTCAAGATCATGGACTTCTGCGGAACGCACGAGTGGACCATAACCCACTACGGGCTGAGAAGTCTCATGCCCGAAGGCCTGGAACTCGTTGCGGGCCCCGGATGCCCAGTCTGCGTCACTCCCTCCCACTACATTCAGAGCGCCCTGAAGCTCGGCTTTGAGGGTGTCGTTGTCTACACGTACGGTGACGTCTTCAGGCTTCCCAGCCTCAAGCGCGTGAACGGGGCAGGTTCTCTGGCAGAAGCGAAGGCTCTGGGAGCGGATGTCAGAATAGTGACGGGAATAGCGGATGCAATCGCCGACGCCAGAAGCCATGGAAAGGATGCCGTATTCCTCGGCATAGGATTCGAAACTGTCGCCTCAGGCTACGCGCAGGCGCTGATAAGGGGTCTTCTGCCCGATAATCTGAAGCTGATGAGCCTGGTGAAGCTCACACCTCCGGCAATGCTGGCAACCGTCGAAATACTTGCAAAAGAGAGGAGCGCGGTGAAGGGAATAATCGCCCCCGGCCACGTTTCGACGATCACGGGAGCAAAGGCCTGGAAGCCTGTAGCGGACAGGCTGGGGATTCCGGTAGTTGTTACAGGCTTTGAACCGATAGACGTTCTCATAGCGATTGCAGAAGCCCTGAAGCAGCTTGTCAGAAATGAGGCGAAGGTTTCGATAGAGTACACGAGGGCCGTAAGCTGGGAAGGCGACCTCAAGGCTCAGGAGATGATTGCAGAGGCTTTCAGAGTCGTTGAAGATGCGTGGAGGGGAATTGGATTCCTGCCCGAAAGCGGACTCAGGATTTCGGAATCCTACAGCTCCTGCGACGCTTTCAGGGAATACGGAATTCCCGAAATTGCTCCAGAATACTGCCAGGAGGATCTGCCAAAGGGCTGCAAGTGTGCCGAGATAGTGATAGGGAAGGAAAAGCCCACGAACTGCCCGCTTTTCATGAAGAAGTGCAGGCCTTCCTCGCCCGTAGGCCCCTGCATGGTATCCCTCGAGGGGACGTGCGCAATCTGGGCCAGATTCGGCGCAGATGGTCTTGCAGACAGAATTGCGGAGGATCTGGATCTGAGGTGAGATCATGTGCTGGGGTGTTCCAGCGGTTGTCAAGGAAATCGAGGGCGAGTTCGCGGAGATCGACTACGGAGACGGAGTGCCGAGGAGGGTTATTGTCGGAATAGCCGAGGAAAGGCTGAAAAAGGGGGACCTCGTCATAGTGCACGCCGGAGTTGTGATCACGAAGCTGAGCTACGAGGATGCAAGCAAAACCGCCGAGATGCTCAGGGACATAGCGGCAACCGCCGGCGAGGCTTCCGAGCTGCTGGAGCACTACAAAAGGATACTGAGGCTTTCAAAGGACCTGGAGGCGGAAGGATGAGATTCGTTCGCCTGTCTCACGGCTCCGGCGGGGAGGAGACGAACGAGCTGCTGTCGGAGCTTCTATTCTCAAGGGTTCCCGAGGCTATGAAGAGGGTTCCCGGCGGCCTTGGGATAGATCTCCCCGATGACGGGGCCGTAATTCCGGCGAAGGATGGATTTTTTGTTGTCTCCACGGATTCCTACACGGTAAACCCGCCCTTCTTTCCGGGCGGAAATATAGGAATGCTCGCCGCAACAGGGTCGATAAACGATGTCGTTGTGATGGGGGCAAAGCCGATAGCGGGGCTGGATTCGGTGATAGTGGAGGAGGGATTTCCGATTGAGGATCTCGAGACCATCCTCGGTTCCCTCGTCGACGTCTTCAAGAAAGAGGGGGTTGCGCTGGTTGGCGGGGACTTCAAGGTGATGCCGAAGGGCGGGATTGACAGGATAGTGATAACGACGACGGTTCTGGGAATAGCCGAGAGGCCGATTGTGGATCTGCCGAAGGAAGGGGACAGGCTTGTAGTGACCGACTTCGTTGGCGATCACGGGGCCGTTATAATGATGCTTCAGATGGGGCTGGGCAATGCCGAGGAGCTGAAGTGCGGAATGCTGAAGAGCGATGCGAAGCCCCTAACGCCCCTTCTTCCCGTCATAGAGGCCCATTCAGGGCAGATAAATGCGGCGAGGGACATAACAAGGGGCGGGCTTGGGGGAGTTCTGAACGACTGGGCGAGGAATTCGGAGACAGTTCTTGTTGTCGAGGGCAATCTTCCGATCAGGGAACCCGTGAGGAGGTACTCCGAGATGCTCGGGATAGATCCGATATACCTAGCAAGCGAGGGTGCAGCGCTTTTCTCGGTGAAAGCCGAGGCTGCCCAGGATTTCGTCGAGGACCTCAGGAAACATGGCTTTGAGAACGCGCGGATAATAGGCGAAGTCAGGAAGAGCGAGAAGTACAGGGGATACGTGCTGATGAAAACCGTTGTCGGAGGTTTCAGGGTTGTTGAACCTCCGAGGGGAGAACTCGTTCCTAGAATCTGCTAGAGTTCGCCAAGCATTGAAGAAGCGACAAGTATCTGGCCGAGTGCAATTCCGCCGTCCCCCGGAGGGGTTTTCCTTGGCAGAACTGCCTTTATCCCCTCAGGCGAAAGCATCTCTTTTATTCCCCTCACCACATAGCTGTTAACAGCGGCGCCGCCTGTTACGATTACATTCCCGTAGTCGAGATTCCTGAACCTCATCGCCTTCAGCGCTGCCAGGCCCAGAGCCCTTCCGATTCCCTGCAGAACCGTCCTTGCAATGTCCTCCCTTTTTGCCTCAGCTTCCAGCGACCACTCCAGCAGATTTTTAACGTCTATCAGAATCCTCTCACCCCTGCGAAGCTCCGGCGTTAGGCCGAGATCCCTTCCCCTGTCTGCTAGGGCCTCGAGCTTCATCGGTGGCTCCCCCTCGTAAGTCCTCTCAGTGCAGGCTCCAAGAAGGGCTGAGAACGCGTCCAAAATCCTGCCAAGACTCGTTGTAACGGTTCCCTTTCCCTTTTCGGCGAGAGTAAGCGTTATCTCTGCCTCCTGGGATCCGTAGGGCAGTGAGTCCAGGAGATTCCTCTTTTCCAACAGCTCCATTACTTCCGAATGCCGGAAACCGCAGGAGGCCATGAGGGCAGC